>JAILKC010000071.1 GCA_024694055.1 Lachnospiraceae bacterium
TAAAAACAGCGACATCTATAAATAACAATATGATAAATGCAGTTCAAAATTACAATGGCGATATTCATAATAACTGGATGGATGTCCGCAACGATTTTTTACAACAAGTCGCCCGCAACAGATATAACGGCAGTGTCAGTCGCGGCTATACAAACGCAATTATATTAAAAAGAAAAAATGGATGCCATGTCCAACCCACCGAACCTTTGACAAGATAAAAAAACACCACATAACGCGTGGTGTTTTTTCACACAAAAATGTTTTTATGGTTGCGGTGTTGTTGGTTGCGCCACCTTTCCACCGAAACCAATCGTCACATTGACATTACCATATTCAACTTTTTGCCCATTTGCATCTCGATAATTTACATTCGGTGTATATTGATAATGCATCAACGCTGTCGCTTCGGTAGCATTACCAGTATTACCATCTGGACCATAATAACCGGCTTGGTACACCATATTATGAGCTGAATTACCATCCACCATACCCGGGGTTGCCCCTTCGGTCATATTTGCCGCAACAATCCCATTTTCATCAGGTAGCAAGTGAAAACGCGTATCATCACCACCTGTTCCACCAACAATCTTGAAAGTATTTTTACCCGTTGCATCTTTGATTGCCTGAACTTTATACCATTTATCGCTAAAGTCTGCGGTCAATGTTTGTGTTCCTGTACTATCAAACACCAAAGTAGCATTGTTATCTGTCAAACCATCTTCGGCAATGGGTGTATCGTAATGATTATCATCCAAAAGCACGGGACCATCAAACCAAAAATAAGTCACATTTCCACGCGCAATACCATTAAACGTTATCTTGTCATCATCAGCAGCATCGGCCAAATCTCTCATACGATCATAATGTGGCACACCCGCATTATCAACCGTATAAACACGCTTGCCAATATAACCACCAGCAAATGGAGTAATTTGGACACCCCAATTTTCACTTACATGCGTCAAATCATTTTTCAACTCTCCAAAGTCCGCATATTGCAATCCCAACAGCTTGCCATAACCAATATATTCATACGGAATATCCACTGGTGTTCCATCATCATAATGTGCATGTTCAACAAACTTGTTCGATTCACCCACGCGCATAATCGGTCCCACAGGAATATCTGTCATTTCATCACCATTTGCTCTGGCCTCATCAATAATCGCCTGAGCTTCTGGATATTCAATAGATTCAATCCTACCCTTTCTATCAACATTAAATTTCAAGGTAACCATTCTATTAGACCACTCTGCAGTTTGAGATCCTTTTTTCTATTATTATATACGAAAGAAAGCCTGAAAAGGCAGAGAAACACGCGATTTTTAAAAAATTCAAAAAAATATAAAATTCCTATTGACAAGATAGGAATACTAGAATATAATCAACTCATCAAGTAAATCATATAATTCCTATCAATGATATAGGAATAAAAAGGAAAACAAGAAAACAAACGGAAGACGTCACCGGCAGGGTGGCATGTTACAAGAAGGAGGTAACAGATTATGAGTAAGATTTATGAAAGTGCATTGGAACTTATAGGTGGCACACCCATTCTTAAACTTAACGGTTATTCCAAGAAGAAGGGTATTACAGGAGCAACGATACTTGCCAAGCTTGAGTATCTTAATCCTGCCGGATCAGTCAAGGATCGTATCGCACTTGCGATGATAGAAGATGCTGAGAAGAAGGGTATCATCAAGGCAGGAGCTACGATCATCGAGCCTACGAGTGGTAATACAGGTATCGGACTTGCAGCAGTAGCTGCAGCCAAGGGATACAGAGCTATCCTCACACTTCCCGATACGATGAGTGTTGAGAGACGTAATCTTCTTAAGGCTTATGGTGCAGAGCTCGTACTTACAGAGGGAGCTAAGGGCATGAAGGGCGCTATCGCCAAGGCTGAGGAGCTTAAGAACGAGATAGAGGGCGCAGTGATCCTCGGGCAGTTTGTTAACCCCGCGAACCCTGCAGTGCATAAGGCTACTACAGGCCCCGAGATCTGGGAGCAGACAGACGGTAAGGTAGACATATTTGTAGCAGGTGTAGGTACAGGCGGAACAATCACAGGTACGGGCGAGTATCTCAAGGAGCAGAATCCCAATGTAAAAGTTGTTGCAGTTGAACCCGCTACAAGTGCAGTTCTTTCTACAGGCCAGGCAGGAGCACATAAGATCCAGGGTATCGGCGCAGGATTCGTGCCGGATGTACTTAACACATCTGTATATGATGAGATCATCACGATAGAAAACGAAGACGCATTTGCTGAAGGCAAGGCTTTCGCAGTAAGCGAGGGAATCCTTGTGGGTATTTCATCAGGTGCGGCTCTTAAGGCAGCTACCATTCTCGCAGCAAGACCTGAGAATGCAGGAAAGAATATCGTTGTACTTCTCCCTGATTCAGGAGACAGATATCTTTCTACACCATTATTTAACAGCTAATAAGAGTTTCTTTGTTTTTCCTTATTAGAGGGTGGAGGCGTACCTCCATATGCCTCCACCCGACATGATGCTCTGGCCGCTGGTATGGCATAGGTTTGCAAAGCTGAAGTTGTCGGTTCGAATCCGGCGAGCATCACGAGAAATATTTTTTTTGACATTAAATCATAGTATTTCGATAGAAAAACTATGCGGAGTAGGAAATATGGGCGAGAACAATATCGATAAATACAAAAGAATACAACAGTCTCACCCATGCTTTGGTGGACACGTAAATAACGCGGGAAGGATACATTTACCGGTAAGCCCCGGCTGTAATATAGCATGTCGTTTCTGCGACAGAGTGATCAATGATACTGAAGAAAGACCGGGGGTCACTTCCAAAGTCATTAAGCCTGAGGAAAGCATAGATATATTGAGAAAAGCCATTGAGATATGTCCTGATATAAAGGTGGCCGGAATTGCCGGACCGGGAGATACACTTGCAACGGACTATGCCATAGAGACATTCAGGCTTATCAAAAAGGAGTTTCCCGAACTGATCAAATGTATGAGTACTAACGGATTGCTGCTGTATGACAGAGCAGAAGAACTGTTAGAGATAGGGATAGATACTCTTACGGTAACAGTTAATGCTGTTGATCCGGCGATTGAGGCTAAACTCAATAAATACATTATCTATAAGGGTGTCAGATATGACGGAGAGGATGGGGCGTCCATTCTTATTGAGAATCAGCTAAAGGGAATACGTCGTATGGCCGAGGCAGGTACGACGATAAAGGTCAATACGGTACTTGTACCGGATATCAATGGTGATCATATTGAGGAGATAGCTAAGGCAGTTGCTGAAGCAGGAGCGAGCATATATAACATCATACCGCTTATACCTCAGTATGAACTTGCCGGGCACAGAGCTCCCGTATGTGCGGAGATAGATAGAGCAAGAACTATTGCAGGAAAATATATAGATGTATTCAGACACTGCCAGCATTGCCGCGCTGATGCGGTTGGAGTTCCGGGAGTATCGGAATACGGTGACAGGATATATCAGAGAAGGATTGAGTCAAAGGAGACGTTCTCGCATGGGTGATAAGTACAGGATCGCAGTTGCGTCAAATGATGGCATCAATGTCAATGAACACTACGGAAGAGCAAGATATTTCTTTATATATGATGTTATTGAGGATGAATATTACAGTGAAGTAGGAAAAAAAGAACTCATTCCGGCGTGCAACGGAGGGGTACATGACAATGAACATCTGAAAAGAAGTGCAGATTATTTTTCGGATTGCAGGTATGTGATCGCATCCAGAATCGGACCAGGTGCAACAACAGCTCTTGGTGATATCGGAGTGGAAGGATATGAATTCACCGGAGACATTGATGAGGCAATTGACAGACTGGTGAGATATAAACAGGTTCAGGCATTGTTCAATTGACTGAATACAGCAAGTGATCAACCCGTACAGATACGGTTGAAATATCTAAAAGATTGGTTGTTAAGAAAGGATAAAACAAAATGGGAGAGTTAAGACAGATAGCGATTTATGGAAAGGGTGGAATAGGTAAGTCTACGACAACACAGAATCTTACAGCCGGCCTTACCGAGCACGGTAAGAAAGTCATGGTAGTAGGCTGTGACCCCAAGGCGGATTCCACAAGACTTCTTTTGGGAGGTCTGGCACAGAAGACGGTGCTCGATACCATAAGAGAAGAGGGTGAGGATGTATCACTTGACAGGATCATGAAAGAAGGCTTCGGAGGGACCAGATGTGTGGAGTCAGGCGGTCCCGAACCCGGTGTAGGATGTGCCGGAAGAGGTATCATCACCTCGATCAGCATGTTAGAGAACCTGGGTGCATATACGGATGATCTTGATTTTGTCTTCTATGATGTGCTCGGTGATGTGGTCTGCGGAGGATTCGCAATGCCTATCAGAGAAGGAAAAGCTAAAGAGATTTATATCGTAGCCAGCGGTGAGATGATGGCCCTGTACGCAGCCAACAACATCTCAAAGGGTATTGCCAAATATGCCCGCACCGGAGGTGTTCGCCTCGGAGGTATCATATGTAACTCAAGAAACGTAGACAGAGAGCTCGATCTTTTGCGTGCGTTCTCAAAAGAACTCGGTACAAAGCTTTTATACTTCGTTCCCAGAGACAATGTGGTACAGCATGCGGAGATACATAAGCAGACTGTAATACAGTATAAGCCGGAATGTAATCAGGCCAATGAATACCGTAACCTCGCACAGGCTGTGATTGAGAATACGGAGTTTACGATACCGACTCCCATGACACAGGAAAGACTCGAGGAGATCCTCATGGAATACGGCATGATGGATCTGGCTGATGATTACAAGATCTGATAAAGGGACTGATAAGGAATAGAAAGGACAGGATACAGGATATGGCTAATGCAACAGGAGTGGCAGAGGTCGAGATACGAGACACGCGACTTAAGTCAATAATGGCTTTTCACGGAAAAGCGAGTGAACTGCAGGAATTCTCCAGGCAGTTAAAGAAACCGGCTGCAGACAGATGCTTTACACAGTGTAGCGACTGTGCGCAGATGTGTGCCGGCACAGTGACCAATCACGTAAGGGGCTCCGCTGTGGTATATCACTCTCCGATGGGATGCTTTGCCAATACACCGGTACAGAATGAAGCAACCTACAATGCTGCACTGGCCAGGGGCCTGGAGCCCTTTGATGTTAGAAGCGTCTGCAGCAACATAAGCGAGAAAGATACCATATACGGCGGACTTAAAAAACTGAGGGATGCCGTAAAACTGGCATATGACAGATTCGTTCCGACCTGTATATTCATACAGTCATCATGCGCGGCAGGTATAGTCGGAGACGATATCGAATCGGTAGCCGATGAGATGGCTGAGGAGCTTGGGATACCGATAGTGCCGGTGTTCTGTGAAGGCTTTAAGTCCAAGGCATGGTCAACGGGATTCGATGCGGGATATCACGGGATACTGCGTAAGATAGCCCAAAAGCCCGAAAAGAGGCAGAAGGATCTGGTAAATATATTCAATTTCTTAGGTACGGATACATTTACACCGATGCTTGCCAAGATAGGGCTTAGGCCGAATTATCTTGTACCGCTTGCCGATCTTGAGACGTTAAGGACGATGACAGAGGCGGCCTGCTCAACGGAAGTATGTGAGACTTTGGGAACATATATCACGACCGTACTTGAGGAAGAATTCGGAGTACCCAAGGTACATGCTCCTTCACCTTACGGTATCAAATGGACTGATGAGTGGTACAGAGAGATAGCAAGACTTACGGGTAAGACAGACATAGTCGAGAAGGTCATCGAGGAAGAGCATAAGAGGATACAGCCTGAGCTTGATGAACTGAAAAAGGAATTAGCCGGACTTAAGGTATATATATATGCCGGCGATTCTTATGCACATAATCTCGGAAGCCTTGTTCACGATCTCGGGGTGGAGATAGTTGGTATGACGACTCTTCATCATGATATGAAGATAGACGGCGAAGATGCACAGCACAGTACACTTCAGGAGATGATAGATGTTGCGGGCGATATAGAAGAGTTTACGGTATGTAATAAACAGCCCTATGAAGTCATAAAGCATCTTAAGAAAGTAAAGCCCGACTTCATGATAGTCAGGCATATGAATATGACGATCCTTGCAGCCAAGCTCGGTATACCGAGTATCTTCGAAGGAGAGATAAATGTAAGTGCGGGTTATGACGGCCTGTTGCTTACGGGCAGAAGGATAAAGGATCTTATAAAGGCTAAAAAGATACTTGCCACACTGGCGGAATACAATGAGTTCCCATACACTGACTGGTGGCTTGATCAGGAGGAAAATTATATATGAGTACGATCATACAGGAAGCCAAGTTCACATGTGCCCTGGGTGCTCAGCAGTCGGTACTGGGGATTCCGGGAGCGGTCCCGGTGATACATGCAGGTCCGGGCTGCTCACAGAGACAGTTTTCTTATCTGTCAGTAGGTTCGGGATACCAGGGAGAAGGATATACCGGCGGAGGTCAGATACCCTGTACGAATTCCTCGCAGTCTGAGGTGGTATTCGGAGGAGAGAAGAAGCTGGCCAAGTTGTTGGATGCGACATATAAGGTGATGAAGGGTGATCTCTATGTAGTACTGTCTGGATGTACCGCGGGGATCGTAGGCGATGATGTAAAGCAGGTCACATACGATCACTCGACAAAAGAGCATCCCACGGTAGGTGTGGATACTTCAGGCTTTCGAGGCAATAACTATAAGGGACACAATATAGTCATAGAAGGGATAATAGACCAGCTTTTGGAAGAAGCGCAGCCCAATGTCCGCAAGGGACTTGTCAATGTCTTCTCGGTAGTGCCCTTTCAGGATCCGTACTGGAGAGGTGATCTTGAAGAGATCAAGAGGATACTTGAAGGCTTGGGACTTGAGGTAAACATTCTCTTCGGATACGGAAGTAAGGGAGTATCGGAATGGTATGATATCCCGAATGCAGAACTTAACATAGTACTCTCACCCTGGGTGGGCCTGGGTGCAGCCAAGCTCTGCGAAAGAAGATTCGGTACGCCTTACCTTCATAATCCCGTTCTTCCGGTAGGTCTTAAGGATACATCGGCATTTTTACGCAAGGTGGCCGAGACTCTGTCTCTTGACAGGGAAAAGACCGAAGACTTCATAAAGTCGGAAGAGAGAAGATATAAGCAGTATTTTGTATCGATGGGAGATGTGCTGTCGGATTACGCTCCATACCTTCCTTATGATCTCTATCTTATAGACGACAGTGCTTACGGCCTAGGAACTGCAAGGTTCTGTACCAATGAGCTGGGCATGATCCCACAGGCATTCTTCGATATAGATGTACCGCCTGCAACTGCAAAAGAGCTGATACAGGCTTCTTTGGAAGAGATTGATGAAGCATGGAAAGATAAGCTCATAGATGAGCCCGACAATGCAATCATCAGAAAAGCCGTTGAGCAGAGGATAGCGATAAGACAGACCAAATCACTTATCTTCGGCAGCAGCTGGGATAAGGATCTGGCGGAACGCACAGATAATATCCTTATCTTCCACAGTGCACCGATCACCGACAATGTGATCCTTAATAAGACATACGTCGGCTATAACGGCGGACTTAATCTGATGCAGGATATCTATTCCGGAGTGTTTAACAGGAAAAAGGTAAGTAATCTTACTCATGGAGAAACAGAACGTGAAAGAAACACATACGGAACCGCTAAGACTGGCGGTAGCAACTGAAGACGGGATCACAAGTGATGTGAGATTTAAAGATCTGCATATCGTCAATATCTATGAATATGATCCGGAAAAAGAGGAGTTCATATTCACGGAGCAGAGGACCGTGGACAATAAGACATTTCAAGATAGTGACACAAGTGTCACAAACAGCAGCGGATGCGGAAACGGCACCGGAAACGGATGCCATGATGAATCATATATAAAGGATATCATCAAAGTGATAGGAGACTGCGAATATCTGCTGCTTGGTAAGATAGGCCCAAGAGCTTCCCGTACTTTGTTACGTGAAGGAATATCAGTACTAGAAAAAGGAGGAAAAGTAAATGAAAGTCTGTTGCAGCTGTCATCATACGTAACCAAAAGGAATAGGGCAATGACTAAGATCAACACAGACTGAGCATTGACCCGTGTTAGATGACAAGGAGGAGTAGCATATCGGATGTGATATGTGAAAAGAAGATTATGAAAAACTCATTATTGATTAAGAAGACATTAGGTGTTGTAGTAGGTACTGTACTTGCATTAGGACTTACAGCATGCGGAAAAGATGCAACTGCGACAACTGCACCGGCTACATCGGCAGATAACAGTGCAACCGAGTCGACAGATGCGACATCGGCAGATACTGCTGTTGAGAGTGAAGCTACTGATGAGTCAAGTGAAGCCAGAACAATTAAGATCGTGGGAAAATCAAGTGAATACCCCCTGGAATTCATTGATGACAACGGACAGTGGGACGGATATGAGATAGAAGTCTTAAGACTCATTGATGAAGCACTTCCGCAATATGATTTTGAATACGTTGAGGGTAATGATCAGACTTCCAACTATACCGGTGTATCAACAGGCAAGTATCAGCTGGTATTAAGCAACGCTTTCTATACAGATGAAAGAGCACAGAATTATAACCTTCCGGCCAATCAGTCGGGTGCATCACCTCTCGGACTTATACAGCGTACGGAGAATGCGGATATCACATCTCTTGATCAGGCTGCCGATGCAGGTCAGATATTCACCCCTTCACTTGCCGGTGACGGACTGACATATCAGCTTGAGGAATATAACAGACAGCATACGGATAAGCAGTTGCAGTTTGAGTATTCTGATCCCAACAGTCTGTGGACAGATGCAATCGCGTTTGTCGCTGAAGGAAGATATGATACAGCAATCTTCCCTGCTACATATTATGAGCAGTTAGTAACGGCAGAAGACGGAAGCTATCACCAGTATGCGGATAAATTAAGCTTTAAGGCGACCATTCCATGCCCGACATATTTTGTCATTGCCAAGGAAGAGACAGAGCTCTCTGATGCAGTGAGTGAGCAGCTTGGTATCCTTAAGGATTCAGGCAAGCTTGAAGAGATCGCGATCAAGTGGTACGGATTCAATCCGTTCGATCTGGATGATGAACTTGCAAAGTAAGATTGTTACGAACCGGTGATACGGAGAAACAATAAAGCACAGGGGATTTTCATATTGCTGATGTGAAGATCCCCTTATGTATAAAGAACAGCATAATAACAAAGAAACTAAGTAACACAGTGGATCAATATGCAAAAAATAAGTATTAAGAAGATAATATATTATTTCACCAAGTCGGTTCCGGCACTTGGCGTGACCTTCGCTTACGTGATCATATCGATGATCTTCGGTACTCTCATAGGGGCACTCATATACAGGATGAAGACATCGAAGTACAGGATATTTAGGATCATAGCGAGTCTGTATGTGACGATAGTCAGATGTACTCCGTCGCTTGTCATGCTATTTTTGGTGTTTTACGGTCTGCCTCTTTTGGCCGGAGGTGAGCTTGGAGAGTGGCTTGAAGAACTGCCTATTCTGACTTTTGTATGTATTACCTTCTCTGTATTTATCGGAGCTTCTTCTTCTGAATTGATAAGAGCGGCACTTGAAGCTGTTGCCAAAGGACAGAAAGAAGCAGGGCTCTCTGTCGGGATGAGTTCGTTGCAGACATTTGTGCATGTACTTTTACCTCAGATGTTACGTAATGCCACACCCAATATAGGCAATACGGTGATCCTTTTGATAAAAGAAGGAGCACTTGCGTATACTATCGGCCTTCGTGATGTACTCGGTCAGGCATATTACTTAAGCGGAAGAGAGATGAATGCCTATGCGGTCAGCATGTATATTGCACTCACACTCATATATTGGCCGCTTACTATCATACTTGAGAGACTGTTTGCGAGTCTGGAGCACGCTCTTACACCATGGGAGCGTAAGAACAGGCATAAAGATATATCGGTCGGTCCGGCAGTAGGGGAGTGTAATATATGAAGATAGATTATGAGTTTATTAAAGAAGCATTGCCGGACATAGCCGGATACATACCGGTCACACTCAATCTTGTATTGGTGTCACTGCTCATATCATTTCCGTTAGGAGTGCTGTTTGCGTGGATAAACTATAAAAAAGTGAGAGTACTGAGTCCTGTTGTCAAGGCATATATGTCCCTTATAAGAGGAACGCCGGTAGTCCTGCAGATCTACATCATATATAACATCACTCCCTATATACTTGCATCGATACTTGAAAAAATGGGAAGCGATGTAAATGTATACAGATTAAATACGATATGGTACGCATATTTTGCCCTGTCTCTTTCAACTACCGTGACCATTGCCGAGGCGATGAGAGCAGGACTGGAGACTGTCAATAATGGACAGTTCGAAGCCGGTCTGTCGATAGGCTTAAGCGCCCCGCAGACTCTGTGGCACATTGTTTTCCCGCAGGCACTTACGGCGGCGATGCCGGTACTGGGTAATGTTGCAGTGGAGCTGACCAAGGCCACGTCGCTTGCATTTATCATGGCGGTAACGGAGATCACGGGAAGAGCGAAGGTGTTGGGAGGAGGAGTACTGAGGTATTTCGAAGCGTATATCTGCGTGTTTATTCTGTACATAGTGATCATTGCGATAATGGAGCAGTTGTTTAAACTGGTTGAGAAGAGGATATCGATATACAGGGTAGGAAGACACGGGTCTGTAAGGATATAAGCGAATGGAGACAAGTATGTTAAGTGTAAGAGACGTACATAAGAGTTTTGGTGATAATCATGTGCTCAAGGGAGTCAGCTTTGATGTTGGAGAAGGCGATGTGGTCGCAGTGCTCGGAGCCAGCGGATCGGGCAAGACGACTTTGTTAAGATGCCTTGAGTTTTTTGAGCATGCGGATGAAGGCGAGATGGAACTTGACGGTATGAGCGTAGATCTGACCACTCATTCTGCAAAGATCACCAGGCAGATAAGGCAGAAGACGGCCTTTGTATTCCAGAACTATAATCTTTTTAACAACAAGACGGCACTTGAGAATGTGATGCTCGGACTTACTGTTGCCAGAAAGACCGATAAGGAAAAAGCAAGAGAGATCGCAACTGCTGCGCTTGCCAAAGTCGGACTGGCAGAAAGGCTTGATTATTATCCCTGTGAGCTTTCCGGCGGTCAGCAGCAGAGAGTGGGTATAGCAAGGGCGCTTGCGGTCAATCCCAAGATCATATTTTTCGATGAGCCGACATCAGCGCTTGATCCTGAACTTGTGGGAGAAGTGCTAGATACCATAAAGCAGCTGGCAAAAGAAGGTACTACGATGGTGGTAGTCACGCATGAGATGAGTTTTGCCAGAGATGTTGCCACCAAAGTTATATATATGGACGGTGGCGTGATATTGGAGCAGGGTAAGCCGGATAAGATATTCACGCAGCCCGAGAATGAACGTACGAGAAAATTTTTGGCAAGATATCTTCAGGACTTCGACTACAATATCTGATACCGTGTGGTGTTCGGTCATACAGGTAACCTGGAGAAATATTATAGAGCAGCACTATGAATTATAATAAGATCACTCAACTGATAAAGAAAGATATGCGAAAGGCTTTGGGATGTACAGAGCCCGGGATCATAGCCTTGGCTTGTGCCAAGGCTTCTCATATTGCAGGTGGAAGTGTAGAGAGAATAGATGTCAAAGTCAATTCCGGTATATATAAAAATGCCTATTCATGCGGAATTCCGGGGACACCTGTCATCGGAAACAAATTTGCGGCTGCGCTTGGAGCTATTGCGGGTGATCCGGATAAGGGGCTGATGTCACTTGAAGGGATAAGTGAGACTGATATCGCTCTGGCTGAGGAACTGATAGCCGATGAACATGTAAAAGTCGTTCTTCATGATATCAGTCCGAAGATATATGTGGATGCAAGAGTCATAACTTCGTTGGGGCAGGGACGTGCCTGCATCGAAGGCGAGCACACATTCTTTTCTCTTTTGGAAAAGAATAACGAAGTCATATTCGAAGCGAAACACGGAGAGAATGAAGAGGAGAATATCGGCATGGCTGACATATCGTTTAATGATATGTATGAGTATGTGTCGACTGTGGAGTATAAAGAGATAGAGTTTATAGAGGAAGCGATAAGAGTTAATACAAGGCTTGCAGATGAAGGCCTTGCATGGGACAGATGTGTTATCTCGAAAGCGGTTAGGGATCTGGGATATCCCGCTGCTGTAGTGAATACTGCAGCAGCGATAGAAGGCAGATTTTTAGGAGCGGCATCACCTGCCATGAGTATAACCGGAAGCGGTGCGCACGGGATTATATGCAGTGTTCCGCTTATATATGAGGCACGATCGCTGGGAGCAGATAAAGAAAGACTTGTTAGATCCATAGCACTTAACTTCCTTGTAACAATGTACGTTAAGGAATGCTCGGGAAAACTCTCTGCGTTCTGTGGGTGTGGGATAGCAGGCGGACTTGGATTGGCATATGCGCTTCCGTTTTTGCACGGATTATCTCATGCAGTATCAGAAAAGGCGTTTTATAATATGGCTTCTTCCATAACGGGCATGATATGTACGGGAGGCAATCAAGCCTGCGCAATGAAGGCGATAGCTGCCGTTGAGTCGGCCTATACTGCAGTAAAGATTGCGGAGCTTGATTCGTCTGTATCGGCGCCTACGGGTATACTTGCCGGATCAATAGAGCATACGGCAAGGAATATCGGAAAAATAGCTTATCCGGGGATGGTAGCGACGGATGAGACGATAATAGAGATTCTTAGAGGCAATGATAACAGAGAGTATGAGTATATAATCTGATCTATTTTTCTTGACTATATCCATAGGAATAGTGTAAAATAATTGTGCTAGATTTATTGCAACAACTGTTGCGGATCGCATTAAAACAGGTACTGATACCTGTAGGGGGTGTAAAAGATGTGGATATCTACTAAAGGAAAAAATGCCATAAAAGTAATGATAGATTTGGGGCAGTATTCGACAGGAGAGCCGGTTAAAGTCAAGGACATTGCCAAGAGACAGGATATTTCGGATAAGTATCTTGAACAGATCATATCTTTGCTCAACAAAGCGGGACTTGTCAAAAGTATAAGAGGTGCAAGAGGCGGCTATACCCTGAATATGCCTACTGAGAAGTATACGGCAGGGATGATACTCGAGGCGGTCGAAGGCGATATGTCGGTGATCGATGATCAGGGAGAGAGAACATCTGAGAATATTACGGATACGGTCTGTATGAGGCTGTGGGATAAGCTTGATGAGTCGGTTCGGGCAGTGCTTGATAACGTGACACTGGCAGATATGCTTGAGTGGCAGGAAGCACTTTTGGTGGATCAATATATGATATAAGGATCATGTGTGAATAATAAGCAGAAGATGTTGCGATCAGAGTCTGACCGCAACATCTTTTGTGTTTGCAACAGTTTATGGATTATCTTATACTATAGACTAGCGATTAAGATTAATGAATCGATTGGTAATTTGCAATATTATGAATCAAAAAGTACTTACGGTATTGGAATATAACAAAATAACAGATATGCTTACGGAGCGTGCAACGTCTGAACTCGGAAAGACACGTGCCACGAAACTGCAGCCATTGTCATCGATTCAGGAGATCAGACAGGCTCAGAAAGAGACCTCGGATGCACTCGCAAGACTGATAAGAGGAGACAGTGTTTCATTTTCTGCCAACAAGCCGTTGTCCAAATGCTTTAAGTCGTTGGAGATAGGTGCTTCTCTTACGGCGGGAGAATTGCTTTCTATAGCGGATTTTCTGGATAATGTGAGCAGGGTGAGATCATACGGCGCCAGAAAGTATGACGATGAAAAGGCAGATTGCCTGACCGGTATGTTTGAGGCGCTTGTATGCCTTGACAGAATATCCGATGATATATACAGGTGCATAATCTCGGAGGATGAGATAGCAGATGATGCTTCGCCAAAACTTAAGTCGATCCGACGTGAGATCGGACTGTCCGGTGAGAGGATACACAAGCAGTTAAGTAGCATAATAGGCGGCAGTTTAAGGACGTACCTTCAGGATGCCGTTATCACTCAAAGAGACGGAAGATATTGTATTCCTGTCAAATCAGAATATAGAGGACAGATACCGGGTATGATCCATGATCAGTCTGCTACCGGATCCACCGTGTTCATAGAACCGCAGGCAGTAGTTGAACTTAACAATAAGATCAAACAGCTAAAACTTGATGAAGCCAAGGAGATAGAACAGATACTTACGGAATTAAGTGCAGAGACTGCAGAGGAAAGAGGGGCGATGGAATCGGATCAGAAGCTTATGACTGATCTTGATTTTATCTTTGCCAAAGGCAGGCTTGCACTGGATATGAATGCATCTGAGCCGGTATTTAATGACGCACATGTCATTAATATTAGAAAGGGCAGACACCCTCTTCTTGATAAGGACAAGGTCGTTCCGATAGACATCAGACTGGGAGATGACTTTGATCTGTTGGTGATCACAGGACCCAATACAGGAGGCAAGACTGTATCGCTTAAGACCGTTGGGCTGCTTACTCTTATGGGGCAGGCCGGACTCCATATTCCGGCAGGGGACAGATCGCAGTTGTCTGTATTTAAAAAGGTTTATGCCGATATCGGTGACGAACAAAGCATAGAGCAAAGCCTGTCAACATTCTCTTCTCATATGAAGAATATAGTGGCTATACTTAAGAATGCAGACGAAGACAGTCTGTGTCTTTTCGATGAGCTTGGAGCCGGAACCGATCCTACGGAAGGTGCGGCGTTAGCTATAGCCATACTTGATCATCTTCACAAAAAAGGTATCAGGACAATGGCTACTACTCATTACAGTGAACTCAAGGTGTATGCACTGTCTACAGACATGGTTGAGAACGGAAGTTGTGAGTTTGATGTAGCGACACTTTCACCGACATACAAACTGTTGATTGGTATACCCGGCAAGAGTAATGCTTTTGCAATATCCAAGCGTCTTGGGCTAAGAGATGATATAATAGAGGATGCCAAGAACAGGATCACTGATGAGCAGGAGAGTTTCGAGGATATCATATCTGATCTTGAAAACAGCCGTCGCAGTATAGAGAGAGAACGTGAAGAGATTGCGGATTACAAGGCTAAGATCAAGTCGCATCAGGATGCTCTTGAACGTAAGAGAGATAAGATCGAAGACAGCAGAGATGCTATCTTAAGAAAGGCCAGAGAAGAAGCCGCCGATATATTGCAGGAGGCTAAGGATATAGCTGACGAGACAATTAAGACGTTCCGTATGGCCGGTCCTGAAGCCACCATGCGCGATTTGGAGAAGGCAAGAGACAGAGTCAGGAATAAACAAAAGGACAATGCATCACATCTGACGTTTAAGACTGATGATAGGCCGGCCAAGCAGATTAAGACTGAAGATATCACTGTGGGAATGAGTGTAAAGATAAGATCGCTCGGTATGAGTGGTACCGTGAGCACACTTCCCGATGACAAGGGACAGTTGTTTGTTCAATGCGGCATCATGAGGACCAAAGCCAATGTCTCTGATCTTACCATATTAAAGGATGATAAGGAGCAGGATAAAAAGGATAAGTTTGATAAGAGTTCGCCATCTCTTGGCAAGATTAAGTCAGGCAAGACCATGACTGTGTCATCGGAGATCAATTTGCTCGGCAAGACGGTGGATGAAGCCCTATACGAACTTGATAAATATCTTGATGATGCATATCTTGCGCACATACCCAGCGTCAGAATAGTTCACGGTAAGGGAACAGGAGCTTTGAGACAGGCTGTACAGAATAAGCTGCGTAAGACCAAATATATAGCAGAATACAGACAGGGAGAATTCGGGGAAGGTGACGCAGGTGTCACTATAGCGACGTTTAAGTAAAGGAGAACCTATGGCAACCAAACAGAAGATCATGATAGTAGATGATGATGACAACATAGCAGAGCTTATTTCGCTGTATCTTACAAAGGAATGCTTTGATACCCAGATATACGGAGACGGCGAATCTGCGCTTGGCGGATTTGATAGTTTTGCACCGAATCTTGTTCTTTTGGATCTTATGCTTCCGGGAATGGACGGTTATCAGGTGTGCAGAGAGATAAGAGCCAAGAGTTCGACTCCTATTATCATGCTCTCTGCCAAGGGAGAAGTGTTTGACAAAGTGCTCGGACTGGAACTCGGCGCTGATGATTACATGGAAAAACCTTTTGATACAAAGGAACTTGTGGCCAGAGTCAAGGCAGTGCTTCGACGTTATAAGGTCGCTCCGGATGCTGCGGATGAGACGCAGATCAGATGTGTAGAGTATCCTGATCTTATCATTAACCAGACCAATTATTCGGTGGTATACATGGGCAAGAGCGTAGACATGCCGCCAAAAGAGTTGGAACTTTTGTTTTTCCTGGCATCCTCTCCCAATCATGTATTTACCAGAGAGCAGTTGTTGGATCAGATTTGGGGTTATGAATACATAGGCGATACACGTACGGTTGATGTACATATCAAGAGGCTCAGAGAAAAACTTGGTGATCATGAGCATTGGCGTATAGCTACTATCTGGGGCATAGGATACAAGTTCGAGACTATATAGGTTTATGCGTAAGACACTCTATCTTAAGTTCATATTGGCATATATCATATTTGGCGTGTTTAGCTTTATCATGGTGGCTACATTTGCGTCCAACATGACGATGGAGCAGTTAAAGAGGGAAAAAGCGGAGACTCTCTATAAGGAAGCAACTCTTATCGCCAATACATACGCGGCTGATCTGTATACCAACGACACCAGTCTGGATACGGTTAAACATGAGCTTGATGCACTGGATGTATATCTTGATTCAATCATATGGATCATTAATCCTTCCGGCCGAATGGTCATCGATTCATCCAAACCACTTAATCTTGACGATGAGGTGATCATAGAAGGATTTGATCCCACGATCATGTCCGGAGCTTACTATACGACCGGTGATTTTTTTGGCAGTTTTGATGATGAGAAACTTTCAGTCTTGGCACCGATCACGACCGGATATAAAGTCAGGGGATATGTGGTTATCCATACATCGATGGCCGGTATGATGAAGAGTAAGGAAAGCCTTCTGTCTATATCGTATATTCTGATGGTGCTCATCTTCCTTCTGTCCATGATCATCCTCATATTCTTTACGGAGTTCGTGTATGTTCCGATACGCAGGATAACGGACGCCACAGAGCAATATGCTGCAGGTAATATGCACTATGAGTTCACCATAGATTCCGACGATGAGATAGGTTATCTTGCGGCGGCGCTTCAATATATGGCCAGTGAGATATCCAAAGCGGAAGATAATCAAAAGAAATTCGTGGCAAACGTTTCCCATGATTTCAGATCACCGCTTACATCCATCAAGGGATATCTTGAGGCGATGATAGACGGTACGATACCGGAGGATAAACACGAGAAGTATCTTGGCATCCTTTTAAATGAGACAGAACGTCTGACTAAGCTTACCAATTCTCTTCTTACGCTCAACAACCTTAATGTCAGGGGTGTAGTGCTTGAGAAGTCCGTGTTTGACATCAATCAGGTGATCCGTGATACGGCCGCATCGGCAGAGGTTCAGCTTTCTGCAAAAGAGATAAGATTGGATCTTGTGCTCACCGGAGATGAATTATATGTCGAGGCGGACATGGGCAAGATACAGCAGGTGCTGTACAATCTGTTGGACAATGCCATTAAGTTCTCGCATACGGGCGGTGTTATCAAGATAGAGACCACAGAAAAGCACAGCAAGGTATTCATATCCGTCAAAGATAACGGAATAGGTATTCCGAAGGACAGTCTTAAGCTTATTTGGGACAGATTCTACAAGACCGATCTGTCGCGAGGCAAGGATAAAAAGGGAACAGGGCTTGGTCTTTCGATCGCCAAAGAGATCATATCCGCACATGACGAACACATTAATGTAATATCAACGGAGGGCGTGGGATCGGAATTTATATTCTCATTGCCTATAGTTGATGATGAGGATGATTATTAACACACTCTTTTAGAAATTTATAAAAAATTAACTTGTCCTATTGCGTGTGTTATAGTATTATATTCCAAGGTAAATGCTTACTGGCAGGGAGGTAGAATATGGATTCCAGAGAGATATTGCGTAAGTTAAGAGAAGATACAGGTATGAACAGAAGACAGTTCTCTGATTATTTTGGTATTCCTTACAGGACTATCCAGGATTGGGAGCTCGGCAATCGTAAGATGCCTGAGTATCTTCTTCGTCTGATGGTATATAAGGCTAATATGGAGAAGCTGGTAAAGTCTGATAAGTAACATGTTTTGTGCTAGAGGATTATCAATGAGGATATGCAGCGTTGTGTGCATATCCTTATCTTTATTATGTGTGGGCTGTGCTCCCAAGGGACATCCGCATATTGTGGTGCATGATGAGGAGATAGATCTCGGGCTTGATACAGATATGGATATAGTCTTTGTGGCTGACACTCATATATCTCTGTGCGATGACAGAGATAAGGCTTTATCTGACAAGGCATTGGCGAGATATGAAATCTTTAAATCTCCTGACGGTATCCATGCGGATGACATCTTTGCGGAAGAAATGGATTATGTGAAGGATACTTCGCCGGATCTGTTAGTACTTGGCGGAGATATAGTAGATTCGGCCATGTATGCTTCCATTGATTTTGTAAAAGACAAGCTTGATGATGCGAACACTGAATATATCTATGGCATGGGCAATCACGATTTTGAATACGGTAATGAGTATTACAGTGATACGGCCTATGAAGAATATCTGCCCAGATTGCAAGAGGTCAGCGAAACCAATAACGGCTTCCAGATAAGAGAATATGACGACTGTGTCATAATGGTTGTGGATGATGACAACAATCGTGTGACACCTCAGGCAACAGAGGCTTTATCCAAATTGTGTGAAGGAGATAAGCCCGTCATATTATTTACACATGTTCCGATAGAACCGAAGGAGCAAGAAAGCTCTTTGTGGAAACGTTCGATCGAGGTGTGGGGGGCATATGATGACGGAAGATCCAAGGTGCTGATGGGCCTTCATTCGTGTATACCTGATGAAGCTACGTCACAGTTCATAGATCTTGTAATGAATGAAGATAATCCAATAGCGGCTGTGTTGTCAGGACACATACATTTTTACGATTCGTCAGAGCTTCGTTCCGGACTTACGCAAACCGTTACAGGAGCGGGATTCGAGGGAGAATTAATACATCTGCATATCAGATGATGATGATTAGGAGTATACAGGCATAGTAGTAGCAGATAACGGTGGTGATCATGAAGATAGGATTTGACAACGACAAATATTTGAAGATGCAGTCTGAGCATATCCGAGAGAGGATAGCAGCTTTTAACAACAAGCTTTATTTGGAATTCGGCGGCAAACTTTTTGATGATTTTCATGCGTCAAGAGTGCTTCCGGGATTTGAACCGGACAGTAAGCTCAAGATGCTTTTACAGCTTCGTGATCAGGCAGAGATAGTGATCGTGGTCAATGCTGAAGATATAGATGAGGGCAAGGTGCGAGGTGATTACGGTATCACCTATGATATGGATGTTCTCAGACTTATGGATGCTTTTCAGGGGATAGGCTTATACGTAGGAAGCATATGTGTGACGAAATACGCCGGACAGACTGCAGCAGATCAGTTTATAGAGAAACTTAATGAACTGGGTATTCGTTCATACAAGCATTACAGGATTCCGGGATATCCTTCGGATGTGGCACGTATCGTAAGCGATGAAGGATATGGCAAAAATGAATATATTGAGACGACCAGACCTTTGGTAGTCATTACGGCACCGGGTCCCGGATCAGGCAAGATGGCCACATGTCTGTCACAGCTTTATCATGAGAATAAGAGAGGGATTAAGGCAGGATATGCCAAGTTTGAGACATTCCCGATATGGAATCTGCCTCTTAAGCATCCTGTCAACATGGCATATGAGGCGGCTACGGCTGACCTTAACGATGTCAACATGATAGATCCTTTCCATCTTGAGGCATATGGGGAGACTACAGTCAATTACAACAGAGATGTTGAAATATTCCCTGTGCTTAATGCAATGTTTGAACAGATTCTCGGAGAGAGTCCGTATAAGTCACCTACTGACATGGGTGTCAATATGGCCGGCAATTGCATAATAGATGACGATGTATGCAGACAGGCATCCGAGCAGGAGATCATACGCAGATATTATCAGTGCCTCTGCGATCTGAAGAGAGGCAAGGACTGCAAGAGTGATCTGTATAAGCTTGAGCTTATCATGAAACAGGCATATCTTACTCCTGACGACAGACTTGTAGTAGGTGCTGCGCTTTCAAGAGAGGAGCAGACTGGTCATCCGGCGGCATCAATTGAGCTTCCGGACGGAACACTCATGACAGGTAAGACCACGGATCTTCTGGGTGCTTCGGCAGCCGTTCTTTTAAATGCACTTAAAGAGATGGCGGGAATAGATCATAAGCTTCATCTTGTATCTCCCGAAGCCATCGAGCCTATACAGAGACTTAAGACGGGGTATCTCGGAAGCAGGAATCCGAGATTGCATACGGATGAGATTCTTATAGCGCTTTCTATCTCAGCTGCCACGAATAAGATGGCTGAGATGGCACTTAAGCAGATACCGAATCTTAAGGGACTTGAGGCACATTCGTCGGTGTTGCTGTCGAGTGTGGATGAGCAGACATTTAAGCGTCTTGGACTTCGACTCACATCAGAACCGAAGTACGAAGAGAAGAATAAGAAGTATCATAAGCATTAGTTTACATAACTATACGGAGGATATTATGGACAACGCAACCAATAACTATGAGGGTGGGAATAGTAGTTATTCGGGCGGCAATTCCGGAGGACAGAGACCGGGCGGAGGAAGACCGGGACAGAGTGATGGCAATGCACCCAAGAAGCAGAGCCTTTTGTTCCTTTTGATCGCCTGTCTTGTTACGCTGCTTTTTGTCAGCTATTTTATGAAGGCTGTTTCCGGAGCCACATCGCAGGAGATATCATACGATCAGTTCGTCAAGATGCTTGAGAATGATATGGTATCCAGCGTATATATTGACTCTGACAAGATTGAGATCACACCCAAGACTGTCGAGAAAAAAAGTGATCAGACGCCATCTTTGGGATTGCTGTCTGCAGGTTCACCCGTGATCACATATTATACAGGTATCAGTGAGAGCAATGACGCGCTTACTGACAGATTGCTCAAGGCAGGTGTAGAGATCAACAACGAGATTCCGGATAATTCCGGATGGATCTTATCCATACTGCTTACCTATGTGCTTCCCATAGTTATTCTGTGGGGTGTAATGAGTCTGGCTTACAGACATATGTCAAAAAGCGGTGGCGGCATCATGGGCGTGGGTAAGTCCAATGCAAAGATATATGTACAGAAAGAGACCGGGGTGACATTTGCCGATGTGGCAGGTGAAGATGAAGCCAAGGAATCATTGGTTGAAGTAGTTGACTTTCTTCATGATCCCGGCAAATATACGAGTATCGGTGCGAAGCTTCCAAAAGGTGCTCTGCTTGTGGGACCTCCCGGAACAGGTAAGACTCTTTTGGCCAAGGCCGTTGCAGGAGAGGCGCATGTACCGTTCTTTTCACTTACGGGATCTGACTTTATAGAACTCTATGTCGGCGTGGGTGCCAGCAGAGTGAGAGATCTGTTCAAAGAAGCTACCAAGATTGCTCCGTGCATCATCTTTATTGACGAGATAGATGCCATAGGAAGAAGCAGGGACAGTAAATACGGCGGCGGCAACGAAGAGAGAGAGCAAACTCTTAATCAGCTCCTTTCAGAGATGGACGGATTCGATACAGCCAAGGGAATACTTGTACTTGGTGCGACAAACAGACCTGAGATTTTGGATAAAGCTTTACTCAGACCGGGAAGATTCGATCGAAGAATCATAGTAGAAAAGCCTGATCTTAAGGGCCGTGTGAATATACTAAAGGTTCATGCCAAGAATGTGAAGATGGACGAAACGGTGGATTTTGAAGAGATCGCACTGGCCACAAGCGGCGCAGTCGGATCCGATCTTGCCAATATGATCAATGAGGCGGCCATCAATGCAGTCAAGGAAGGCAGAGAATTTGTATGCCAGAAGGATCTGTTCATAGCGGTTGAACAGGTGCTTGTGGGTAAAGAGAAAAAAGACCGTATTATGTCCAAGGAAGAACGCCGTATCGTATCCTACCATGAGGTGGGACACGCGCTTATCTCTGCTCTTCAGAAGAACTCCGAGCCTGTACAGAAGATCACCATAGTACCTCGTACGATGGGTGCTTTGGGCTATGTGATGCAGGTTCCGGAGGAAGAAAAATACCTCAATACGGAAGCAGAATTAAGATCCATGCTTGTCAGCACTTTAGGTGGAAGAGCTGCTGAAGAACTGGTATTTGATACGGTTACTACCGGTGCTTCCAATGATATAGAGAAAGCTACGGATATCGCCAAATCGATGGTGACTCAGTATGGCATGAGCAAGAAGTTCGGACTGATCGGATTGGCGACAGTTGAGAGTAAATACCTGTCAGGAACTGCCACGCTTAATTGCGCGGAGTCTACAGCAGCATTGGTTGATGAAGAAGTCATGAAGATATTGGCAGAGAGTTATGAGGAAGCCAAAAAGCTTTTGAATGATAACAGAGAGATCCTTGATAAGATCGCTGAGCATCTGATTGAGCAGGAAACAATAACAGGTAAGGAATTCATGAAGATATTCAGAGAGCTTAAAGGGCTGCCTGAGCCTGACCCCGATGAGGAGAAGGCTTCAAGGATAAACATGAAATAACGGAGCAATTCGTGTTATTTCATAAAGTAAGATATCAATTCATTAAACATTATGCTTGCATAAAATGCTTAAGGACATTTACCGCATAGTGTGATAATATACAAGGGGACGTATGGCGGATCAGAATAACAATAACAGTCAAAAATATAATGATCTGGGCAATGAGATCAAGAAGTCGGTCATGGATGCCATTGAGAGCGGAGATTTTACCGGATTAAGCAATGGTATATCCAGATCCATCAATGCTGCTTTGGGAACTGTTCTCGGAGAAGTGGGAGATTCGATCAACAGGGCCGCTTCGCAGGGATTGAGTTCTGCGTCTCAGACGGCGAAGAGATATCATGAAGAGCAGGAGGCCAGGATCAGGCGCAATAAAGCGCTAAGAGCACAGGCGATAAAGCGTCCGAACAAGAACATTAAGTTCAATGATCATGGCGGAGTGATAAGTGTATTCCAGATGCTTATCGGATGCAATTTTGCTTTTATTGGTCTTATCGGAGTATTGGCATTCGCAACGACAGAATTTGAACTTGGTGGATTTTTGGTTGCGCTTGCATTTTGTGCTATCGGAGCTACGGCGATTACAAGGGGCCTTGACAAAAGAAAGGTTTTATCCACTGCGAGGAAACTTAAGGAACTTGTCAAAGAAAAGTTCTATGTATCCATAGAGGATGTATCGGCAGCTACCGGATACGACAGACGTAAGACGATCAAAGAGATCAAGAAGGTCTTGTCGAGGAACTTTTTCCCGGAAGGATTTCTTGACGAAGATGAGACTACGTTCATGGCTTCGAGAGAAGTCTATGATCAGTATCTGGCTACTAAGAAGCACAGTATAGAGACAGCCAAGGAAGAACTTAAGAAGCAGGGTGTTACCAATGCGGAAGAGACGTTTGACAATGAACAGTTAAGCGAACTCGGTGAGATGATGAGTGAAGGCAACAAAGCAATAGCCAGACTTCACGAGCTCAATGACGAGATACCCGGAGAGGCCATATCAGCCAAGTTATATAAGACAGAGAGTCTGTTGCAGGATATTTTTGCAAGAGTCAAGGACCATCCCGAGCAGATGAAGAACTGTCACAAGCTTATGGACTATTATCTGCCTACGATGCTTAAACTTGTGGAAGCTTATGCGGAGTATGACAAGATAGCACAGCCGGGACCTGATATGATAAAGGCCAAGACTGAGATAGAGAAGACTATAGATACGATCAATGAAGCATTTGCCGAACTGCTTAATAAGCTGTTTCGTGATTCGGTATGGGATGTTACGGCGGATGCAAGAGTGCTGCAGTCCATGCTTGGACAGGATGGTCTGGCCAAGGACGAGTACGATACGGATGAAGATGAATTAACAGCCACGGCTTCAAATGAAGAACCGGGCTTAAGTGTAGGTAAAAGGTAATATTCAGGAGGGAGATTGAGAGTTATGACAGATCAGGCAATTTTATCAGCACCCGAAGAAGTAAAGGAGATGGATCTTACCGAGGCTGAACAGGAGAAGATCAAGGGATATGTCGACAAGATCGATATCAAGGACAGTCAGATGGTTCTGCAGTACGGAGCAGGTATACAGAAACAGATTGCGGACTTTTCCGAAAGTGCGCTTTCCAGTGTTAAGACCAAGGATCTTGGTGAGATAGGTGATATGTTATCGGGCGTTGTGACCGAACTTAGGGGATTCGATGCTACGGAGCAGGCCAAGGGTCTTAAGGGGCTTTTTAAGAAGAGTACCACTAAGGTGGCAGCTTTAAGAGCAAAGTATGATAAAGCAGAGAATAATATCAACGGTATCGTAAAGGCCATGGAGAATCATCAGGTTACACTGATGAAGGATGTTGCGATGCTTGATCAGATGTACGAGTCGAATCTTCAGTATTTTAAGGATCTTTCGTTGTATATCATAGCAGGTAAGGAGAAACTTAAGGAAGCAAGAGAGGTTGAACTTCCGAAGCTTTTGGCAAAGGCAGAAGAGACAGGCCTACCTGAGGATGCGCAGGCAGCAAAGGATTATTCTTCCATGATCGACAGATTCGAGAAGAAGGTATATGATCTTGAGCTTACACGTAACATCTCTATGCAGATGGCTCCGCAGATCAGACTTATTCAGTCCAATGATACTGTTATGTCAGAGAAGATACAGTCTACTTTGCTTAATACCATTCCTCTTTGGAAGAGTCAGATGGTCATTGCCATAGGTCTTGAGCATTCACAGGATGCAGCCAAGGCTCAGAGAGAAGTGACAGATGCTACCAATGAGCTTCTGAAGAAGAATGCGGCTGCACTTCAGATGGCTACCATAGATACAGCCAAGGAAAGTGAGAGAGGTATCGTGGATATCGAGACTCTTACTCAGACCAATCAGACTCTTATCGACACTTTGGACGAAGTGCTTAAGATCCAGCAGGATGGTCGCAATAAGAGAGCCGAGGCTGAGAAGGAACTTGCACGTATAGAGGATCAGATGAGATCAAAAGTACTGGAAGTAAGCAGAGCTTCCAGATAATATAGTCGGGTGAGTTTTACCCGACATGGTGGATACAGGATATGGTTTATTCGGGACTGGCTTTTATATTTCATTTCTTTCCGATTTTTTTATTAACATACTACATAGTTAAGCCCAAGTACCGCTATATTGTTTTGTTGTTAGGCAGTTTGGCATTTTATGCTCTGGGCAGCCCTATATATATAGGACTGCTCATTATTTCGGTTGCGATCAATTATTTTATTGCATCAAGGATCAACCGAATATACAGGGAGAATGAGAAAGCTGAAAAGGCTGAAAAGGCTGAGAAAAATGAGAAGACTGAAAAGACTGATAAGCCACCAAAAGCAGCCAAAATATGGCTTATCGGAGCTTTGATCTATGATTTCGGAGTATTGTGCATATTCAAGTATCTGGATTTTATACTTAATGCGACTGACAGTATATTCCATACCGGTGTGACCGGAATAGGACTTGCACTTCCGCTCGGAATCAGCTTTTATACCTTCCAGATCATATCGTTTATGATAGATACATACAGGCAAAATATCACCGGCAAAGTTAGTTTTTTACATTTTGCCGTATATGCCACCATGTTCCCGCAGATCACTTCGGGCCCTATCACGAGATTTGGAGAGATAGGAGATACCATAAGGGAAGGTTGGGGTGTAAGTACGAGATGCCTTGAACGCGGTATCATGTCATTCTGTCTGGGAATAGGCTATAAGGTTCTGCTTGCTGATAAGATCGCATCACTATGGAATGATGTATGGAGAGTAGGTGCGTACGGAATAGATGTTGCCACAGCATGGCTTGGAGCATGGAGTTATTCCATGCAGATATATTTCGACTTTTTGGGATATACTTTGATGGCTACGGGTGTGGGCTGGATGCTTGGATTCGAACTTCCGGACAACTTCACTGAGCCGTATTCATCAAAGACCATGACTTCGTTCTGGCGTAACTGGCATATCACACTCGGAAGGTGGTTTAGGGATTATCTTTATATCCCTCTTGGCGGCAATCGCTGCAGCAAGGGCAGGATGATATTGAATATGCTGGTTGTATGGCTGTGTACGGGCATATGGCATGGAGCAGGATATAATTTCATTCTGTGGGGACTTTTCCTTTTTGCGATACTTACGATAGAGAAGCTTACTTATGGCAAATGGATGGAGAATACCAGAGTCATAGGCCATATATACATGATCATACTGATACCGATATCATGGACGATATTCAATATTGCGGATATGACACAGATGTCGGAATACTTCATGAGGATGCTTGGTATTCCTCTTGAGGGCATGGTGGTATTCGGATTTACCAAGTTTACAGAGCTTATGTATACATATTGGTGGCTGATACTTGTATGTATATTCTTCTGTACTCCGTATCCGATGAAGTTATTCAGAAGATTCAGGCGTAACATAGTTGTTAAAATACTGTTGTTGGCCATATTCTGGTACAGTGTATATCAGTCGGCGATAAGCGGTGACAACCCGTTCATATACTTTAATTTCTAGATACAGGCATATTAATGAGTAATCGAAAGAAGAAGAGGAATAACAGCATAAATAAATGTCCGCTTTTTATCTGGGTTGCACTTACTGTTATCTGCGCTTTGATAATGGGTGTAGTTATGACGCAGGTAGAGGATTATACATGGAAGCTTACGTGGGATCATCCTGTATTTGCTGCCGTGCTTTTGGATGAGAGAGATCCGGCACCCAAGCCTGAAGAGGAAGAACGGGTAGCAGTGATAGAGGAAGCGATACCTTCACCTGTGGTACCGACGCCTACACCTACTGAAGAACCTGCGGCAGAGGTGACTGAGGAAGAGCCTGAAGAAGAGCAGGAACCGGAAGAAGAAAAACTTGTAAGCGATGAAGAGTACATGGAGTTGTACGGTGAGATCCCGTTCTATATTGATGACGGTGGCGCAGTGAAGTATGTCACATGGAATGACAATGAGCCCAGATCAAAGTACTATGAGAATCCCGGAGTAAGACCCATTACATCGGAATACCCCTATCAGCACGTAGAACCCGATTACTATGCGGATGCGCTTTTTATTGGAGATTCAAGGATAGGCGGACTTGGAGTATATTCCGGTTGGAGTGAGGCGACATTCTGTTACAAGAACGGTCTCAGTATATACAATATGATGGAGTCTACGGTCAACGCGGGTTATGGCCTAAACACCACTGTACCGGAAGTTTTGGCCGCAAGACAATACAACAAGATATATGTGATGTTTGGCATCAATGAGATCGGAACCGGTTATACATCGGATTTTGCTGAGAAATTCGGTGAGAATCTTGCGATCATCAGGACATATCAGCCGGATGCCAAGATCATTATACTTGCCAATACCTATGTGACCAAAGAAAAGGACTTATCAAGTCCCATATATAACAATGACAATATCAATGCCAAAAATGCGGCCATAGCTGCATATGCCAACGGCGAAGATATATTTTATTTTGATATGAATCCTGCACTTGTTGATGATGAAGGATATATGCGGGAAGAGATATCAAGAGACGGTATTCATATAACCGCACAGTATTATTATCTGTGGGTAGATTGGATGAATGAGCATGGGCTATGAGGATCTTGACAATATAGATACGCCTATTAAGCGTTATATATACCTCAGGGAAAAATACGATACCTTTGTCTACAGAGGATATCGTATTGCTTTTATGCCCGAAAGTTATCATGTTGAGTACGATTTTGAAATAGAAGGTCTTTCCGAATTCACGGCCAAATGGGATTTCCCCGTATTTTCATCAAAGGAAGACATAGATGATTCTGCTTTTGGCAGGCTGCTGTTCCAACTTGGAATGGTGGAGGCCATAAGCTATTATAAGATCACATGTCCGAGACATTTTAAAGTTATGCTGTCAGATGATATGGCAGAATACGCCCTTACACAGGATCAGTGTCTGTGGTGGCGAAAGCTTTTGTACTGTGGCCTTGGAGAATTCATGTACCGCAATGGGATCGATGTAAAAGAAGAAGAGCTGGTTGACATAACATGCGCAACCGACGATGGTTCTGTCGAGTCCGGGACGAAGAGATCAGGGATTGATAGCGGTAAGACTGCGGCTGTCAAGCCATATCACGACAGTCGTTCGTATGCCGGATGTCTGGTGCCCGTAGGAGGCGGTAAAGATTCGGTTGTAAGCCTTGAACTGCTAAAAGATATGGACGTTATCACATACAGTGTCAATGGTAACGAGACCACGCGTAATGTCATAGATATATGTGATCACAAAAAAGGAGATTATGTTGCACGCCGTGTTCTTGACAAACGTATGCTTGAACTTAATGCACTCGGTTATCTGAACGGTCATACGCCTTTTTCTGCGATAGTCGCATTTTCTTCCGTGATCGCGGCATATATTACGGGAAGAAAATATATCACTTTGTCCAATGAATCAAGTGCAAATGAATCTACGGTTAAGGATTCATTTGTCAATCATCAATATTCAAAGAGCTATGAATTTGAGCGTGATTTCAATGCATATATTAAAGATATCACGGACTCAGATATACATTATTTCAGCCTTTTGAGACCTCTTACCGAATTGCAGATCGCGGCCGTTTTTTCAAAAGCGAAAAAATATCATAAGGCTTTCAGGAGCTGTAATGTAGGAAGCAAAAAAGGCATATGGTGCTGTAACTGCCCGAAGTGTCTTTTTGTATATATCATTTTGTCTCCTTTTTTATCGGATGACGAACTTACTGCCATATTTGGAGAGAGACTTCTTGATAAAGAAAGTCTTGATAAGGATTTTAAAGAGCTTATTGGCATAGATGAGAATAAGCCTTTTGAATGTGTGGGTACGAGACGTGAAGTGGCTGTGGCCATGAAATATTACAGGGCAAGAGGCGGCAGAAGTCTTCTGACGGACAGATATTCGCATTTTATTGACATGCAGACCGGCAATGTTAAAGACATGCTTACGGAATGGACTGATGAACACATGGTTCCGGCCGAACTGGCTAATAGAGTGCGTACTGCTGTAGATTCTGTGGAGATACTTAAGTGACCGTAAAAGAGTTGGATGGTAAGAAAATACTCATATGGGGATATGGAAGAGAGGGAAAGTCTACCGAACAATTCCTTAAGAAAAACGTTCCTTCGGCTGATATAGATATATACGAGGGAGATCTTAAAGGAATTGACAGAGACGCATATGATCTTATCTTTAAAAGTCCCGGTATACGTATGGATGAAGCGGATCCGCGTTTTACCTCACAGACGGAGGTCTTTTTGCAGGCGTACAGAGATCAGACCATAGGTATCACTGGCACAAAGGGAAAGAGTACCACCAGTACATTTCTCTATACCGTGCTTAAGGAGTGTCTGGACAGACCAGTAATATTACTTGGCAATATCGGTATTCCCTGTCTTGATCATTACGACGAGGTTACACCTGACACGATCATAGTCTTTGAGATGAGTGCGCATCAGCTTAAGGATGTTAATGTATCGCCCCATATAGCAGTATTTCTCAATCTGTATGAGGAGCATCTGGATTATTACGATACAATGGACAGGTACTTTACTGCAAAATCCCATATAGCTTCTTATCAGCAAAAAGGTGATATTCTGTATATAGGAGAGAATGTACCGAATATAGATACGCAAGCTGACACATGTGTCATGTCATATGACGGTGAATATGATTATGATCTTTTGATCCCCGGCACACATAACAGATATAATGCAGAGATAGTATTTAGGATAGCCACTATGCAATATGGATGTGATCCGAACAGGGTAAGAGAGATCCTGTCGCGCACCCGCGGGCTTCCACACAGACTTGAATATGTATGCAAAAAAGGTGACATCTCTTTTTACGATGATTCCATATCTACTATTCCCGAGGCTGCGATAACCGCTCTTGAGAGCATTCCTGAGGCAAGGACTGTTTTGATAGGAGGAATGGACAGAGGGATCGATTACTCGAAACTTACCGAGTATATGCGGGTGCACGATGAATACAACTTTGTATGTATGTACGCATCCGGTCTGAGGATATATGACAGTGAAGGGATAGCAGCGCTTCCGTATGTATATTATGAAGAAGATATGGAAGCAGCATTAAAAAGGGCGATTGATGTCACTGAAAAAGGAGCTGTGGTGTTATCACCTGCAGCAGCTTCATATGATCACTTCAAGAATTTCGAGGAGCGCGGCGATTGCTTCAGAAAGATGATTATGGTACTATAAGATACAGGGGATTAAAGAGTCGGATTTCAGAAGGAGACAGACGTGAAGAAGATCATTATTACAGGTTGTAACGGACAGCTGGGAAGAGAACTTAACAGATTCTATGCCGACAAGAGAGGACTTGAATTCATCAATACCGATGTCGGGGAACTTGACATCACAGATATAGATGCGGTCATGGAATTGGCTAACGGAGAGAAGCCCTATGCGATCATCAACTGTGCCGCATATACCGCCGTTGATGCCTGTGAAGAGAATAAGGATGTGGCATTTAAGGTCAATACACTTGGGGCAAGGAATCTTGCCATTGCTGCGGAGAGCGTGGATGCCAGACTTGTTCATATATCTACGGATTACATATTTGATGGGACCAAATCCACTCCTTATATGGAATACGACATTCCCAATCCCAAGACAGTATACGGTATCACCAAGAGCAGAGCGGAAGATTTTGTGAGACAGTTCTCACGCAAGTATTTTATCCTGCGTACGGCATGGCTGTATGGTGACGGTAAGAACTTTGTCAAGACCATGCTTCGTCTGGCTGAGGATCATAGGGAGGTTCGTGTGGTCAGTGATCAGTTCGGTACACCTACCTCGGCAGCAGAACTTGTTAAAGCTATAGACAGTATCATATTTACGAACAACTACGGAACCTATCATGCTACATGTGCAGGAAGATGTTCGTGGGCAGATTTTGCGGAAGAGATATTCCGCCTGGCAGGCAAGGACGTCAAGGTGATCAGGGTAAGTACTGATGAATATGGAGTTGCCACTCCCAGACCGCTTAATTCCGTACTGGACAATTATATGCTTCGTATGATAGGGGCATATGAATTTATTGACTGGCATGATGCGTTGGCCGCATACATGAAGGAACTGGGATATTAGGACAGATCGGATCATCCTTAAGAGACAGATATGAGGGAACACGGATCACGTAATACATTTGTATACAGGGCTGTTTTGACAGCTGTCATAATGCTGCAAGTAATTGCAGCATTTTATTTCTGTGCGCGTAAGCAGGGTTTTCACTATGACGAATACTATTCATATTATTCCTCCAATGTGAGCAGCGGACTTGCTCCGTCAGACTGTGAATGGATGAACAGAGATGACATCATGGACGAATTCATGGTCATAAAAGGTGAAGGATTCAATTACGGCATGGTCAGAATTATGCAGACTTATGATGTGCATCCGCCGGTATACTACTATGTTCTTCATACAGTATGTTCATTGACGCCGGGAGTCTTTTCCAAGTGGCAGGGTCTTGCAGTCAATCTGATCTTTTATGTTATGGGAATAGTCATGCTGTGGATGATAGCTGACATTGTCTCGCGTGGTGACAAAAAGGCAGATGTTTTCACAGTGGCGCTGTTTGGCTTTTCGCCTGCGATCATAAGCGGGGTTGTGTTCATACGTATGTATGTCATGCTCACCTTTATGTGTCAGCTTTATATCTATATTCACCTGCGGGCGATCAGAGATAAGAGGTTTGATATTAAGCACTTTGACATTCCTGTTTTTATCCTTACATTCATTACAGCGGGAATACATTATTACGGAATAGTATTCATGTTCTTTGTGGCTTTATATATGTTCTTCCATCTTCTTATCGATTCTTCGACCAGGAAGAAGGCATTTACATATGCGGTATCCGTGTTTTTGGGACTTGCAGCATTCTTATTATCATATCCGGCAGCTGCCGGACATATACTTCACAGTTACAGAGGCACGGAAGCGCAGGCAGCGTTTTTTGATATTCAAAATATGGCAGACAGAGCTGGACTGTTTGTTGGTATGTTGAATGAATACCTGCTTCACGGATCATTTTATATTCTTATATTGGTGGTTTTGCTGATATATGCAACGGGAAGATACAGAAGGACAATTGAGCACACACCGAGAGATCATGAGAATTATATGTTGCGCCTTATATGTGTGACAGCATTTGGATATTTCTTTGTGGTGTATAAGACTGCATTGACCAACGCTGAAGAAGCGGTCAGATATGAAATGCCGGTATATGGATTGATAATCTTTTTGACTGTTTATGCCATAATGGCTTGCAGGATAGAGATGTCGGAAGCAATCGGGCGTATAATATACCCAGCAAAAGTGACACTTCTGTCAGTTGCAGTAATCCTGCAACTTGTTGCCCTGTATCAGAGTAAGGTAGTATTCCTTTATGAACAGGACAAAACTTCGTATGAGTGGGCTGAAAGCCACAGTGATGACACGATAGTGTATATATATAATCCGAACAATCAGTGGATGATATGGGATGATTCCATGGAGCTGATGCAGTATGAACGTATATTTTTCGTAAGTATGGACGGTGAAGAAAAGATTACGGATACTGACATAACGGGAGCATCACATATGTATGTGTATACCGTGAGGGGCGATGTGGCCATGGACAGATTAAATGATATCATGGAAGCTGACGGCAATGATCACAATGCCGAAAAAGTGAGGGAATTGCAATATGTCGACATCTACGAGATCAGATAAACTTAGAATAGCTATGCTTGGTCATAAGAGGATACCTTCGAGAGAGGGTGGAATTGAGGTGGTAGTGGACAGGCTCGCTACCGGAATGGCAAGACTCGGACACAGAGTTACATGCTATAACAGAGGCGGCCATCATGTAAGCGGTGCGGAATTTGACAAGGACCTCTATGATGGACCTGACAGATACAAGGGCGTTATTCTTAAGAAAGCATGGACCATAGATGCAAAAGGACTTGCGGCAGTATCATCTTCTGTCTTTGCCAGCATAGCTGCAGCATTCGGCCCATATGACGTCGTGCATGTACATGCGGAAGGACCATGCCTTATGTGCGGATTTATCAAGTTCATGGGTAAGAGAGTGATAGTAACGGTACATGGACTTGATCATAGACGGGAAAAATGGGGGCGTTTTGCTTCCTGGTATATCATGCAGGGCGAACGAGCCGCGGTGAAGCATGCGGATGAGATCATAGTCTTAAGCAAGGCAGTTCAGGATTACTTTATGGAACTGTATGGCAGAAGAACTGTATTTATACCTAACGGAGTGGATGCAGTCAAGCCGTTGGATGCAGATATCATCACAGACAAATGGGGCCTTAAGAAGGATGAGTATATCCTTTTTCTCGGGCGTATCGTACCTGAGAAAGGTGCGCATTATCTAATAGAGGCTTATCGTGGTCTTGGTACTGATAAGAAGCTTGTGATAGCAGGCGGAGCCTCTGATTCGGATGAGTACTATGATAAGTTAAAAGGGGCCGCCGGGGAAGATAAGAACATCATATTTACAGGTTTTGTGCAGGGAGAAGCACTTGAAGAACTCTACAGTAATGCATATATATACTGTCTTCCCAGTGATCTTGAGGGCATGCCTTTAAGCCTTTTGGAGGCGATGAGTTACGGCAATGCCTGTCTGACTTCCGATATTCCCGAGTGCGCGGATGTCATTGCGGATAAAGGCGAGACATTTAAAAAGGGCGATGTCTCGGACTTAAGAGCAAAGCTTGTCATACTCATAGATGATCCTTCTGCAGTTGATGCTCTCAAAGCGCAGGCTGCCACATATATTACCGGCAAGTACAGTTGGGATGATTCCATCCGTAAGACCCTTGAATTGTATCGGGAGTAAATATGGCGAATGAGGATAACAGGGCTGTTTCTTGCGGTTTTAAGGCAAGTAGTGTATACTGTTTTCTGATGATTCACAGACATACGGATATTTGAGAATACGTTACGGGGAAGATGTCCGAGACGTATGAATATATGAGAATGGAGAGAAAGTATGGCAGATATAGCGCTTATCACAGGTGTTACAGGACAGGACGGATCTTATCTTGCAGAGTTTTTGCTTGATAAGGGATATGAGGTTCATGGTCTTATCAGGAGACATAGTACTCAGAATACCGAGAGGATAGATCATATACTGGCAGGCCCGTATAACGGCACGAAGTTTTTTCTGCACTATGCGGATATGACGGATTCGAGCGGACTGATCAGACTTGTCTCTGAGATCAAGCCTACGGAGGTATACAATCTTGCGGCTCAGTCGCATGTAGGTATATCTTTTGAGGTTCCGGAGTATACGGCGGAGGCGACAGGAGTATCGACCATAAAACTGTTGGAGGCGCTCAGACTTTACGGCGGCTCGTGCAGATATTATCAGGCATCCACATCAGAGCTTTTTGGTGGAATACCCGAGACTGCTCCGCAGAGTGAGAAGACACCATTTTATCCCAAGAGTCCGTATGGTGCAGCAAAGCTCTATTCATACTGGATCACGGTTAATTACAGAGAATCATATAAGATGTTTGCCTGCAACGGTATACTCTTTAATCATGAGTCGCCCAGACGCGGAGAGAATTTCGTAACAAGAAAGATCACTTTGGCTATAGCCAATATTCTGGCCGGCAAGCAGGAGAAGCTTTCTCTTGGTAATATGAATGCCAAGAGAGACTGGGGGTTTGCAGGTGATTATGTGGAAGGCATGTGGCTGATCTTACAGCAGGAGAAGCCGGATGATTTCGTGTTGGCTACCAATGAGACACATACAGTCAGAGAGTTTGTTGAAGCTGCATTTGCTGAATGCGGTATCAGTATTCGCTGGGAAGGCGAAGGAATAGATGAGAAGGGAATAGACGCAGCGACCGGCAAGGTGCTGGTAGATGTTAACCCTCAGTTCTACAGACCCGCAGAGGTTGAGTTCCTTTGGGGCGACTGCACCAAGGCAGAGACTACACTTGGATGGAAGCGTAAGGTTGATTTTAAGGGGCTTGTGGCCATGATGATGGATTCGGATCTGAAGGCCATAGCCGGTGTGAGCACGCAGGACTATCGTGCAGGAAAGAGATAGATCATAGAATATCATGATCGAAGTATTGATAAGTTGGATATTCATAGGCTTTACCGCATATGTGACAGGTTTTTGTCTGTTGCATATTCTGTGTCGTATACTTGGAGTCGACTTTGGTATATGTAACAAAGAGATGCCTCATCTTCACGTGATGAGATCACTTTTCGGATTGTGCGGTATAAATGTATTTGCGCAGACAGTCAGTCTGTTTGGAAGAGTGGGTATGGTAGCAGATGTGCTGCTTATTGCAGTATGTCTGCTGCTTCTTTTTTTAATGCGAAAAGATCTCTTTTCAAAATTCTCAATTAAAATATGGATATATGAGCATCCGATCACCATGACGGTCTATGCATTGCTGATCCTGCTTTTTGCATATGGGACCAGCAGAGGATACATGCATTTCGATACCAATCTGTATCATGCGCAGGCGATCAGATGGATCGAAGAATACGGTACAGTACCGGGGCTTGCCAATATTCAGAGCAGATTTGGATATAACAGTGCTGAGTTTGCGCTGAATGCATTATATGGATTTAAGTGGATGGTTGGAAGATCATTGCATACAACGGCGGGATATTTTGCACTCATATCATCTTTTGTGGCAGTAGGGATAAAAGATGCGTTGACCACAGAGGATGGAAAGATATGCATAAAACCGCGCATCTCGGATTATGTTCGCCTGGGACTTATCTATTATCTGGGTATCATATACAGCGATATGGTATCGCCTGCATCAGACAATTATGCGGGAGTGCTGGTGTTTGACATAGTCATTTTTTGGCTTGATATATATAAAGCAGATACTGTGAATATGAACGCCCGTGACACTTCGGGTGATTTCAACAGGAATTCTGACACAGATGTCACAATGATGTTAAGGGCATTCATCTGTATTCTGATCGTCTATGCCATCACCATCAAGTTGAGCCTTGCACCGTTACTGCTGTTGGCGCTTATACCGGGAATATATTGGATCCGACATCGGGATCACAGATCTGTGATCGTAAGTATATTGACTGGGCTTATTATTTCATTGCCGTATTTCATCAGAGGACATATCATATCCGGGTGGATACTGTATCCGTCTACACTTATATCCATAGGGTCTCCCGACTGGCAGTTGCCAAAGGGCATGGCACAGTATGATGCCAGAGAGATAGGAATGTGGGGGAGAGGTATAACTGACGCCACACTTTGGGACAGTACAGGATTTGTGAATTGGATTCCTAAATGGTGGAGTTCTTTGGCTGCTATGGAGAAAATATGGATGTTTACTACGGTGATTGCTTTGATCTATGTACTTACCGTGACAATCGCTTTATGGATTGCTCTACGGAAGACCGAATCAGAATCAGGATCGTATGCTGATATTCCATTGATGTGTATTGTGGCAGCAGGAACTGTTTTTTGGTTTATCAGCGCTCCGTTAATAAGATACGGATATCCTTATCTTATAATAATGCCGCTTCTGTCTGTCGGATATTTTGCTACAACTGTTAACATACGTCGGATTATTAAGAATTTAATCTTTGCGGTTCTTGCCTTTGGAATATGCATGGTAAAGTTTAAATATTTAACGCAGGATATATTACGAACAGCTGATTGGCAATATTATGTCAACCAACAGGACTATATCGATGGTGAGGCATATACTTATGAGGTAGACGGGATCACCGTGTATGTGGCCAAAGACGCAGGTCAGATAGGATATTATAAGATGCCTTCCACTGTCGAAGAGAGACATGATTTCTCTCTCAGAGGAGATGATCTTTCGGATGGATTTAAACATATTCAATAGTCAGGTCGTCTTCAATATACAATAACTAAGATTTTGATGACGTCTGCATACTATATATGGTATAATAATATGATTTTGGATACTTTGTGCAGGTGCAGTGATCTGCAATATGCACAGAGATAAAGAGGAGGTTCAACATGGCAAATATGTCAAAGGGAGATAAGATATATGTGGCCGGTCACAGGGGACTTGTGGGCAGTGCCATTGTCAGGTCGCTTAAGAGATCCGGATATGAGAATATAATAGGCAGAACACATTCAGAACTTGATCTTACGGATCAGGCTGCGGTAAGAGCTTTTTTTGAAACAGAGAGGCCTGATGTGGTCGTTTTAGCGGCAGCCAAGGTAGGTGGTATCAATGCCAATCAGTCAGAACCGGCAGAATTTGCATATCAGAATATGCAGATACAGTGTAATGTCATCAAGTGCTGTCATGACTACAAGGTCAAGAAACTTCTCTTTTTGGGCAGTACATGCATATATCCCAAGATGGCGCCTCAGCCTATTCCGGAGAGCGCTTTGCTCACAGGACCTCTTGAGATCACCAATGAAGCATATGCCATAGCCAAGATATCGGGACTTAAGATGTGCAGTTATTTTAAGCAACAGTACGGTGATGATTTCATCAGCTGTATGCCGACCAATTTGTACGGACCCTATGACAACTATGAATTGAGTGGTTCGCATGTGATGCCTGCGATGATCAGGAAGTTCCATGAGGCCAAGGTAAACGGCGCTCCGAGTGTTGAACTGTGGGGAACAGGTGCACCTTTAAGAGAGTTTCTTTATTCGGACGATATGGCTGATGCCTGTGTATATCTCCTTGAACACTATCAGGGAATGGAACATGTCAATATAGGAACAGGTAAGGAGATCACCATCAAGGGTCTGGCGGAACTTGTAAAAGATACGGTGGGCTTTGAAGGAGAGATTGTTTGGAATAGCGATATGCCTGACGGAACACCGAGAAAACTTACGGATGTGACTAAGCTCCATGAACTTGGTTGGACCCATAAGGTAGAGCTTGAAGAAGGCGTTAAGCTTGCTTATGACTGGTTTAAAGATAACATTGACATAGCACGTAAATAACAGCGCACATATCCAGAGGTGTGAGCAACATGGCAGTAATGGGGATAGTATTGATAGCAGTCCTGCCGTATATGGTGGGATATATCATAAAGACTCTTATGAATAGTAAAGAGACTGGTCAGATTGAGACATATCTGACGGGTTTCTTTTTTATTTTTTTACTGCAGGGACTGTTTTTTTCTGTGGGGTATATGGTACTTAACAGACCGTTCGATATGTTGTGCAGGGATTTCAAAATTGTTTTGGGTCTGATAGTCATCGCATTTGTGATTGTAGGAACTGTTAATCTCGTTTTGATTTTTATTAAAGGGAAAAAAGAAATTTACAGAGCGAAGCTTAAGAACGATGAATGGATTCTGTTAGGCATCATGCTCGTTATTGCCGCATTGATAGTTGCCAGGGTGTTTTGCATTACAGATTATATCAGAGACGATTACATGCTTCCGACTGTCAGAATGACAGTATCCACGCATACGATCAATGAGTTTAATCCCATCACCGGGAGACCGTACGAACTGGGACTTATAACCTCGAGAAAGATCATCACTCTGCCGGTGTATTATGCCTTTTTATGCTGTACATTCGGGATAGATACTTTAAATCTTCTCTATGTCATCATGACTTTGCAGACTGTGGCATGTACATACCTGTCATGCATGTTTTTCATCACACCCATACTCAAGGTCAGGAGCAGGATATACATGTTTGGGATATTTTTGGGAGCGATCATATTAAGCGGAGACTATTTCATGAACGCCATAGGAGCAAAACTTTTGTGGCGTGGCTATGCCGGCGACACGATAGTGGCTGCGGTTATTCTTCCGTATGCTTTGGCTTTGGTTGTGGGAGATTACAGGCAGGTATTTTTGGCAGATAAAGATCAGGCTGAGTATAAGAAAGAGATAAAGAGAATAAGGATACAGAGCATATTTAAGCTGATCTTAGTCAGCATGACATCTTTATTTATCACAAGCGTTGCCAAAGGTTTGCTGATAATAGCCATCACGGTAGTCCTTGCACTTGTATGTTATATTGTAGCGATACGTAAACAAATGGGAGTCGACGACGGCTCGCTGTTTTTAGGAGAATGACCTATGGCTGCTGTAGCGGGTACAATGTATTCATTTTTTCAAAACAGCAAGATGGAAGGGGCATACATGCTGCTTTTTGCCCTGAGCCTTGTTATTCTTTATACGATGGGCAGAGACAGAGAAAAAACAATGGTTCTGTATTCTGTGTTGCTCCTTGCGACAGTTATATTTAATCCTCTTACAGTGTGGATACTGTCGCTCATATTCCCTGCGGCCGGTGACTTTAAGCCGATCGTGGGTCTCATTCCGGTACTTGTATGTGTTCCATACGGCATAACCATACTTGTATATAATATCAAGAATTCCAGAGTCAGAAAAGTAGTATGCGGACTGTTGCTTCTGTATGTAGCGATATGCGGCAATTTCTTCGGAATGTTCGGAGGCAATACAAGTACTGCCCGCAATCTTTACGATCCGGAGAAACAGAAGATAGTGGATTATTTAAGTGGATCCGATTCCGAACTAGTACTTGCGGATGATGGGATACTGCCTTTCATAACAGCGTATGGAGGGGGAGTACCTCTTATATACGGTGAAGATATCATGCTGTTTGACGGTGATCTTGGCATAATGGACCGTTATGATAATGAAGCCATAGAATTGCATAATCTTATGTGGGAGCCGCAGAAGAATATGGATGAGATAGCTGATATGGCTTACGAACAGGGATGTGATATAATAGTGGCTAAGAGATATGCCGAATCAGAGTATGTTGCAGGGCACTATAAGGCCGATATTGCGACGAATGATTATATAGTCTACAGGATTGGAGATTAGTGTGGATAAGAGATTACTCAGTGTCATAGTTCCGTGCTTCAATGAAGAAGCCAATATAGCGTATTTTTATGATGAACTTATGAAAAATGAACAGTTCTTTGAATCCAAGGATCTTGAACTGGAACTCATATATGTTGACGACGGATCGAAGGATCAGACGGTCGGTGAAGTAAAGAAGCTGCGAGATAAGGATGAAAGAGTAAGGCTTGTATCTTTTTCCCGTAATTTCGGCAAAGAGGCGGCTATTTATGCCGGTTTTGTCAAAGCCAAGGGTGACTATGCAGTCATAATGGATGCGGATTTGCAGGACCCGCCGTCACTTTTGCCCGAGATGTTCGGATATATTGAAGAAGGATATGATTCGGTAGCGACGAGAAGAGTGAGCCGTAAGGGCGAACCGCCTATCAGAAGCTTTTTTGCGAGACGTTTCTACAGACTTATGAATAAGATCTCGCATGCGGATATCGTGGACGGAGCCAGAGATTACAGGCTTATGACCAGACAGGTGGTGGACGCGATACTTTCACTCGGCGAGTATAACAGATTCAGTAAGGGTATATTCGGTTGGGTAGGTTTTAACACCAAATGGATAGAATATGAGAACATTGAGCGCCTTAAGGGCGAGACCAAGTGGAATTTCTGGGGGCTGTTTTTGTATTCGCTTGAGGGTATAGTGGCTTTTTCTACCATGCCCCTTGCCCTTGCTTCGATACTAGGAGTGGTATTTTGCTTCATGGCCTTTATACTCATCCTTTTTATTCTGATCAGGTCACTGTTTTGGCATGATCCGACACCCGGCTGGCAGTCGTTAACATGTATTATTTCGCTCGTCAGCGGTGTGCAGCTTTTATGCCTTGGAATAGTAGGACAGTATCTGTCCAAGACGTATATGGAAGTCAAGAACAGACCCAAGTATCTGATTAAGGAAGAGATATGAAGATATCAATCGTCACGCCGGTATATAATGCCATCGGTTTCATAGATGCTACGATAGATATGGTCCTTAAGCAGGATTATGAAGATTGGGAATGGATCCTCGTGGAAGACGGATCCGGTGACGGTACCAGGCAGCATCTGGAAAAAATGATCGCTTCAGGATTACCGGACAGCCGTATACGCATTATCTTCGCGGATGATAATGAGCACGGGGCAGCAGGAGCACGCAATATAGGTATTGATGCAGCCGAGGGAAGATATATCGCCTTTTTGGATGCGGATGATATATGGCATAAGGACAAACTGTCAACACAGCTTACATTTATGGAAGAAGAAGATGCGGCATTTTCATTTACTTCTTATGAATTTGGAGACAGTGATGCCGTGGGCACCGGAAGATTCGTGAGGGTTCCTGACAGTCTAAGCTACAGACAGGCTCTGTCGCGGACGGTGATCTTTACCAGTACGGTTATGATAGACACCGAGAAGATTGATAAGAAACTCATACACATGCCATATATAGCAAGTGAAGACACTGCGACATGGTGGAATGTATTACGCACAGGTATATGTGCCAGGGGGATAGACAGATCTCTATCCATATACAGAAGGCCGGCCAAGTCTCTTTCCAGCAACAAATTACTGGCTGTCAGGCGTATATGGAATCTGTACAGAACACACGAAGGATTGGGAGTAATTAGTTCTGCTTACTATTTTGTCGGATGGGCAGTAAGAGCCACGATAAGAAGGATATGATCATCATTCATGAACACTAAAGAAACCGTTAAAAGAACCGTTATACTGCTTTGGAGCATACTTGGCGTGGCCATACTCACGGCCATTTATGCATATGTGTGGACCATGCTCATTCACGGACGTCTGGTATGGCATGTTAAACTGTATTTTAAAGGACACCTGCTCATGGTGTTCGTGTACTTTGTGCTCCTGTTTTTCTTTGACAGCACTTTCGGAGGACTTAAGATCGGGTATCTTAAGCCTTGGGATGTGTTCTTCTCCAATGTATTTGCCATTGTTATAGTCGATGTTGTCAGTTATCTTCAGATATCACTTATGGAGATCAGACTGTTCAGAGGCGATGTGATGTTATTCATGGCGCTTGTACAGGTCGCCTTTGCAGGTGCATGGGTGTATCTGGGAGGAAGACTGTATCACCTGTTTTTCCCGCCGAGGAGACTGCTGCTTATATATGGCGATCATCCGATAGACGATATACGGGATAAGTTTGCAACGCGCAAGGATAAATACCGTATAGAGAAGCTTATGTACATGGGCGAGGATGAGGAAATCCTATACTCGCAGATGAACAGTAAAGATTATGATGGTGTGGTATTGTGGGACGTACCTGCCCAGACGCGTAATCGTATGCTTAAGTATATGTACGCACGTAACATCCGTGTATATATGATGCCCAAGATATCGGACGTGATCATCAAGGGGTCAGATCCGCTTCATCTTTTTGATACGCCAATATTCCTTACCAGAGAGTACAATCTCAAGGTAGAACAGCGATTTGCCAAGAGACTGATAGATATAGTATTTGCCCTGATTCTGTCGATCATCACTTCTCCCATCATGCTGATCACGGCAATAGCCATCAAGATATGTGACAGAGGACCGGTACTTTATAAGCAGATCAGATGTACCGAAGGAGGCAGGGAATTTAAGATCATCAAGTTCAGATCCATGAGAGTGGACGCTGAGAAAGATGGGATTGCCAGACTTGCGACCAAGGGAGATGATCGCATCACACCTGTCGGACATTTTATACGAGCGGTGCGCATTGATGAACTCCCGCAGCTTTTCAATATTCTTAAGGGAGATATGTCATTTATAGGTCCCAGACCGGAAAGACCTGACATAATAAAAGAATACATGGAAGAGATGCCTGAGTTTGCGTTCAGAATGAGGGTCAAGGCCGGACTTGCCGGATATGCGCAGGTATATGGCAAATACAATACCACACCATATGATAAGCTCAAATTGGACTTAAGCTATATAGAGAATTACAGTGTATGGATGGATATCAAACTTATGATACTGACTCTTAAGATACTGTTCAGCCCTGAGGCTACGGAAGGCGTGGAAAGCGGGCAGACAACAGCGGCAAAGGAGACAGTTGATAAAAACAGTAAGCCATAGGAGGTAGATTATGTCAACCTACAATCCGGGGGAACACGGCATAGATCTGAAAAGACTGTACAAACAGATAATACATAAGATATGGATAATAATAGCAGCGACAGTAATCGGTGCTATTATTGGCATCTTGGGATATATGCTGTACAGTCATATAGTCGGTGGAGATACGGTATACAGGATCAGCAATGACTATTATATTACACTCAATTATGACGAATATCCCAACGGAGTGGATTACTATAATGCCTATACGTGGGACAGCATATTAAGGGATGACCCCATAGTCGAGTACGCGCTTACTCTTATTCCGGGAGTGGAGAAACAACAGATACTTGATTCTGTGACCGGGGAGATACTCGGAGATTACAGACTTTTAACCGTGCATGTTACCGGAACGGATGAAAACCTTGTAAGGGAGATATCCGATGCATACAAGCAGGCACTTCCGCATTTTGCGACAGATATAGATATGATATCGCATATAGATGTGTGGACTGATGCGGATATGACTGTGTATGATGCATATACAAGGGACGGTAATGCGGGCTTTTTGGGCGCATTGGTTTGCTTTATCATTTCAGTGTTTGTTATCGCGTTATATTATGCGATAGATGACGGTATCTATACGGAGAGGGACTGGGCCGGCAGATATCCGGACATTCCTTTCTTCGGATACGAGGGATCCGATGAAGCTTCGGTTAATATCGGACACATAATAGGCAGCGAAGAGGGATACAGGATACTTTCCGTGTCAGATCTTAAGTTTGATGTGAATACATTTGATGAGATGAGAACCTCAAAGGGCGTCATACTAAGTGTCGTAGAGGGAAAAGACAAGGGAGATATCATAGATAAAGCGGTATATACCCTGCGCAAACAGGATATTAATGTTGCGGGAGTACTTATGCAGAAAAAGTCTGTAATGGAGGAATAATATGACACTGCAGACACTTGTGTCAGGTGTAGAACTTAATACAGCGACTGTGGCGTCAGATATGAAGCTTGACAGTGATGCCATTGTGATCAATCAGACTGATCATTTCGGATATGATGAATACAAATACAATAATCATAAGATATGCTGCTACAGCTTTAAGGAGAGAGGAGTCGGCTTAAGCCGTAATAATGCCCTGCTTCGAGCAGACTCAGATCTCATTCTTTTTTCTGATGAAGACATAGTATATGATGAAGGGTATGCGTCCAGGATATGTGCCGCATATGAGCAGTATCCGGATGCAGACATGATACTTGTCAATATCAGGGTTGCTCCTGACAGAGCGACATATTGTATCAGAAAGCCCATGCGTGTTCATCTGTGGAATTGTGGCAGATACGCCACGTACAGTTTTTCATGCAAAAGAGAGAGCATTCACAAAGCCAATATCACATTTCATCTTCTGTTTGGAGGCGGAGCAAGATACAGCAACGGAGAAGACAGTTTGTTTATAGAAGAGTGTCTTAAAAAAGGGCTTAAGATATATGCTCTTCCCATAGAGATCGGTGAAGAGAAACCAAGACCCAGCACGTGGTTTACAGGATATAATGAGAAATACTTCTATGACAGGGGTGTGTTGTATAAGTACCTGTACAGAAGGATGGCTGTACCTATGTGTATGGTATATGTATTCAGAAAACGTAAGTGGATGCTTACGGAACTTTCTTTTAAACAGGCATTGTCGCTTATGCTTAAAGGAGTAAAAGAGGCATAGTATATGATCATGTATTTTCTGTTCGCTGCCGTTACCATGGCGTTGGCATGCGGATACAGACAAACAGCATATATGAGAAGTGACGGATTTATTAGCAGGCAGCAAATGATCAACAGGATAATAGTCATTGCTTTGTTTACACTGCTTACGGGACTTGCAGCGCTTAGGATCGAGGTGGGAAATGACTATGGTACATATGTGGTCACCTGCCATGAGATATTCCAGCGAGGATATGTGGTTACCGAACCGGGATACAATCTCATAGTTCGAATTCTCTATACTCTGTCAGGCAAAGAAGATTATCTTCTAATGTTTGGGGTATTTGCTGCAGCGATCGCGGCGATCATCCTTAAGATCATCAAAGATCAGAGTGACAGCTTCGCTCTGAGCTTTTATATTTTTATGACCATGGGGCTGTATTTTAAGAGCTTTAATACGGTCAGATACTATTTCGCATTGCTCATAGCGATATACAGTTTAAGATATGTGGTTGACATAACACGCAAAGAAGACAACAGGATAAACTATGAGAATCTGATCAAATTCTTACTGTTGATCACTTTGGCGGCAACGTTCCATAAGAGCGTTCTGGTGGTGATACCGATGTATCTGTTTGCCAGACTTAAGTGGAATAGGTGGGTATATGCCGTTATGTTTGTTGCAGCGGCATTACTTTATGTATTTAGGGCACAGGTGATGGACCTTGCACTAAAACTGTATCCCTCATATAAGGATACAGTCTATGTGGAGCAGACGCACAGTATTTCGGAGAACTATGCAGCCATAGCAGGATGCATTCTGATTCTTATCCTCTGTATCATATATTATAAGGCCGCTATAGCAGACAGGGCTGATAACAGACTGTACCATCATCTGAATGTAATGGCGATACTTATGTATCTGAGTTGCAGTTTTCTTCCGCTTATAACAAGATTCGGATATTACCTTATCACTCCGGAGATACTTCTTGTTCCGAATATCATATGCTCCATTAAGGATGAGGATGAAAAAAGGCGTGTTAAACTTGCGGCAGTTGTTTTTTGCGCACTGTATTTTGTGTATTTCCTGCATATAGCAGACAGAGTAGGAATCCGTGTATTGCCGTATAAGAGCTGGCTGTTTTATGATCACTACTGGCTGAACCAGACCGATACTTTCTGATTATGGATAAAAGAAACAAAACTGTAATAATAATATCCGTGTTATGTGCATTTGCAGGCATAATATTTTCCGTTGCCATAATATGCGGGATATATTTGACAAAAAACGATGTGAATCCTTCAAATGACGCGACTGTCATATCTGCAGAAGGCAATACGGATGTACACGAATCTGAGATTCAGCAGATAACTCCGACAGCAGATATTACAGGTGGAACTGATGTTGTAGACAGTGATACTGCCGGCACAGCAGATTCCGCTGAAAAATTCGGCGATATCAAAGAGGGCGAACAGGATGATGATCCCGATTCCAAGACCACAGCCGTGCAGATTAAAGAGCTACCATATTTTCCTTTGGAAGTGGTCAATGAGCAGGTGATAATCGGGAGATCCGGCTGGTTGTTTTATGCGGGAAAGAACAACGTTGAAAGCTATAACGGATCCAACTTAATGTCAGATGAAGAACTGGAAAAATGTGCGGAAACTCTGGCAGAGCTTACTGAGGTCGGTAAAGCGTGCAATAAAGAGATCCGTTTTATGGTATGTCCTGAGAAGGAAGCCATATATCCCGAGTATTATCCTACAGTGGACATGTATTCTGAAAAGACCAGAGCGGACATCGTATATGAGTATATGCAGGGATATCCCGATGTGTATTACATATATCCGAAACAGGCACTTATTGATGAAAAGAGAAATCTTCAGCTTTATTATACGTATGATTCTCATTGGAACAGTGCCGGTGGATATATAGGAGCGAAAGAACTCTTATCAACTCTTGATATACACATGGATGACATCAAAAATATGAGGGTACGCAGAGTTGTTTCATTGTCGGGAGATCTCCTTTTGCTTGGTAACATGAGCGGTGACGACAATAAAAAAGACGTCGATTTCGATTTGGGATATAAGCCTGATACAGAGATCATCTCGGCTCCTGAGACGCATGCCGTTGAACAGACGGCAGATTATATAACCGATGCTAAGGATGACAGACATTTTGTTATGGTCGGTGATTCGTTTAACGTGCAGATGATGAATTATATCTGCAGGGAATATGCACATTGTTCATTTGTGCATGCAATGATGATCAACGGCAAGGAAGCGCGCAATATGATCAGTGATGCGGACATTCTGGTATTGGAGACCGTTGAACGAAATCTGGGTGATCTGCCGGCCTATGCCGACAGCATAAGAAGGCAGCTGGAGGCCGATTGATATGAAAGTACATTTTGATATCATTGTGGTGAATTTCAATTCGGGTGAAGGACTTAAAAGTACCCTTACTAGCATCTACGAACAGGATTACTGGGATTATGACGTGTTTATAAAGGATGCGGAATCTGCGGATGAAAGCTTAAATGGCCTTACTAAAGCCGGATTCTTTGCAGATGAGCACAGAAGTACAAGGACTCACATATATACGGATAAGGACGGGGGGATATACGATGGTATGAATCGTGCCCTGTCACATCTTAAAGAAGAAAAAGGACTTGGTCACGCACAGTATGTAATCTTTCTTAACAGCGGTGACAGATTCTATGACAGGCAGGTGCTTGGAAAAGCTGCGGACGTGATAGAAGAAAAGGCACATGATGCAAACAGACCTCATATATTTTATGGAGATCAGTATAATGATGCCACAAAAACGGCAGTAACTTCGGCCCCAAAGCTTAATGAGTTTGCGCTTTTTCGAAATGTTCCGTGCCATCAGGTGTGTTTCTATGACAGCACTCTTTTTGAAGATAGGGGATATGATACGAAATACAGGGTGCGGGCTGATTATGAGCATTTTTTGTACTGTGTATATGAAAAAATGGCTTTGACCGTACATATGGATATAACGGTGTCCGAATACGAAGGCGGTGGTTTCTCTGAGACTAAGAACGGAAAGAACATATCCGCGGAAGAACATAAAGAGATAACGGACAGATATATGGGTGAGCGAGCTTTAAGATACAGATTGATAATGGCAATGACCGGAGCGGGATTACGTACCAGGATTGCGGAGAATCCAAGATTTGCAGGTGTGTATAATCGTATTAAGACGGGGATATATAAAAGAAGATGAAGGTATTATGGGTATGTAACACTTTGCCTGCAACGGTTGCAAGAGTGCTGCATAAGACAGAAGATAATAAGGAGGGCTGGCTGGACGGAACACTTGGCCGTATGTCAGCAGAAGCAGACGTATCGAATACTCTTACTCTGGCCATAGCCTACCCATCTGATCCGTCCGGTACGAATCAGGCCGGCAATGGCACAGAGGTTTCTCTTAATGATATGTTTAAGGTAAATCTGTACGGTTACAGTGATGACCGGATAAGGCCGGAGATATATAACTGTATGCTCGAAGGAGAATTTGAAAGGATAATCAATGACTTTGATCCTGATATAATACATGTTTTTGGAACGGAATATGGTCACAATCTTGCCGTCAGTCGCGTAAGAGACAGATTAAAGACAGAGGCCGGAAAGCCGGCACTTCTTATCGGGCTCCAGGGAATTATATCAGAGTGTGCAAAAGAGTATACTGCCGGTATGCCGCAAAAAGCAGTGGAATCAAAAACCTTAAGAGATGTTCTTAGAGATGACAATGTGGCCAGGCAGCTGGAGAAATTTGCAAAGAGAGGCGAATTTGAGAAAGAAGCTGTTACGTATGCAACAGATATTACCGGAAGGACTTCCTTTGACAGAAACTGGTCTGAGGATCACAGCCCTAATGCCCGTTACCATCATATGAACGAGACTCTGAGATCGAAGTTCTATTCAGGCACATGGGATATTACAGAATGTGACAGGCATGTCATATTTATGAGTCAGGGAGACTATCCGTTAAAGGGAGTACATAATGTGATTGTGGCCTTGGCAACACTTAAGGAGAAGTATCCTGATTGTAAGCTTGTTGTCGCCGGCGCCAATATCACGGCAGCCGATACAGCCATGCAGAGACTTAAACTTTCAGGATACGGAAGATACTTAAGGCAGCTTATTGACAGATATGATCTGAAAGATCATGTGTGCTTTACCGGCCCTCTTAATGCAGATCAGATGAAAGTCATATTTCTTAAGTGTCACACTTATTTATGTGCAAGTTCACTCGAGAATTCACCCAATTCCATGGGAGAAGCGATGCTCCTGGGTGTGCCTGTAGTAGCGTCAAGAACGGGTGGGATACCATCAATGATAAAAGATGATGAAGAAGGGCTTTTATATGATTCGATCGAGGACATGACTGAGGCCATGGATAAGATCTGGTCGGATGATGCATATGCAACCGAACTTGGTGCTCATGGTATGGCCAGAGCCAAAGTGACGCATGATCCGGATACCAATTACAGGAGACTGATCGAGATATATGAAGAAATCTGTTAAGATCACTTTTGTGTCCAATTACATAAATCATCATCAGATTCCTTTCTGTGAGGCTCTGCATAACAGGTCAGACTGTGACTTTTGTTTTGTACAGACTCAGGAGATGGAGCAAAAAAGAATTGACATGGGATGGGGCGTCGATGTAAATAACCTTTCCTATGTAACAGAAGCATATGCCGACAGCAGGAAGGCATACGAAGCCGTTATGAACAGTGATATTCTGCTGATTGGATGGAACGAAGATGAGAGCCTGATATATGATGCTCTTGAAGAAGTGAGAAAAGACAGAAGCAGCAGAAGATTGGTCATACGTATCAGCGAGAGACTGTACAGGGAAGGTCAATGGAGAGCGATATCGCCCAAGGGACTCCTTCGCAAGTACAGGGAGCATATAAGATACAGAAGATCTCCGGTATATCTTTTGTGCAACGGAGCATATGTTGCCTCCGATTATGCACTTATCGGAGCATATCCGGGCAAAAGATATAAGTTTGGATATTTTCCTGCAACAAGGAGATATGAAGATCCGGAGGATCTGTTTAAAAAGAAGCCTGCGCTCAAACGTGTGGATCCGGGCAATACAGAAGAACTTCCGACAGAACCACCGGTACTTACCGATCATAATATAGAGATAGTATGGGTGGGCCGACTTATTCCGCTTAAGCATCCGGAGTATATGATTAAGATGGCAGACGAACTGTGCAGATGTGGCTATCGTTTTCATATAACCATAGTAGGCGACGGGAGACTTATGGATGAGCTTCAGACAGAAGCTTCGGACAGAATGGTAGATGACTATATTACATTTGCAGGAATGAGATCCCCTGAAGAAGCCAGAGATATCATGGAGAAGAGCCATATACACATCTTTACAAGCAATTATCTTGAGGGATGGGGCGCAGTAGTCAATGAGGGAATGAATGCAGGATGTGCTGAAGTGGTAAGTGAAAATACAGGTGTGGGTCCATATCTTATTGAGAATGGTGTGAGCGGACTTTTATATAAAGATGACAGTTACAGTGCCATGGTGGGTTGTGTGCTTAAACTCCTTGATGAGCCTGAACTAATAGAACAGTACGGAAGAAAGGCATATGACAGGATTGCCGGTTTGTGGAACGCAGAAGTCGCAGCAGAGAGGCTTATTAAGTTTCACGAAGGATATCTTGCGGGACATATCACGGCGCAAAAAGACGGTCCCTTTTCCGAAGCCTTCATCATAAAACCTGATTTTTGGGCTAAGGGAAGACTTACGGATTAACAGCGGAAGATTATTAACGGAGTGGAGATCAGTATGAGTGATAAGGCGTTAGTCTCTGTCATAATACCGGTATATAATATAGAATCACATCTGCTTATCAGATGTATTGAATCTGTTGCAGCACAGACTTATGATCCGATTGAGATCATAGTGGTGGATGACGGATCGACTGACGGATCCGGAAAAGTATGTGATGAGACGGCTGCACGTTTAAACAGTGACAATGGTTCGCGTCGCAGAGAGATTAAGGTAATACATAAGGAAAACAGCGGATCATCCGGAGCAAGGAATGCCGGGCTTAAGGCCGCCTGCGGAGAATACATAGGATTTGTTGACAGTGATGACTATGTGGATCCTGATTTTGTAAGCAGTATGATGTCTGCCATTGACAGATACGGTGTTTCCATGGCACAGATCTCCAGAGACGAGATCGCAGAAGACGGATCCCGACTGCCGGATGTATGTATTCCGCCGGATAAGGAGTATCTTATAAGTGCCACGGAGCAGATGAGAGAGCTGCTGCTTCACAGAGGGGATTGCAGTTTCTGTACAAGGCTCACAAAGAGAGAGCTGTTTAATGGAAGAGAGTTTCCCGAAGGAAAGCTTAATGAGGACTTTTATCTTCTTGTTCAGATGCTTTCGGAAGTGGGTGAGTATGTGATACTGCCGACACAGGCATATCATGTATATTACCGCAGCGGAAGCAACAGTAGAAGCGGAGACAGAGAAGTATTCAGACAGGTATTTGCTGATATAGTGGATAATGCCGATCATGCGGAGAGGATCGTAAAGGAGCAGTATCCTTCTTTAATTACAGAAGCCAAGAGATTTGCCTTGTATCAGAGGCTTGATTATCTTTTGCATGTGCCTGTATCCATGATGAGAAGCGACAATTCGTTTTACGGATCGGTGATAAGATACATAAGAGGCAATATAGGAGCGGTATTGTTTAACAGATATCTTACTTTGAAGAACAGGGTATATCTTATGCTTTTTGCCGTCGCTCCGAAGACAATAAGAGTGATACATAAGAAGATAAAGAGATTTGATGCATAGCAATATATCGGGATTTAGAATTTATGAGTAGTAAAGAGGACAGATTTGAATATAATATTCCTCATGCAATGGCGGCATGCGTTATCGCAGCCATACTGTATATCGCGTTCCTTACAATGTGCGGGATAGTTCCTTTTGGGGATAATTCCTGGATCATAAAAGGAATGGAGAGGCAGTATGCGGATTATTTTACGTTCTTTAAGACCGTAATAGCCGGACAGAATGATTTTTTCTATTCATTTGATGGAACACTTGGCAGGAGTATGGTAGGGTTTTGCACATATTATCTGACCAGCCCGTTTTTGTTTATAACTCTTCTGTTTCCGCCCGAAGCTTTACCGATGGCAGTGTCACTCATTGCAGGACTTAAGCTTGCTTTATGTGCGTTTACATTTGATATGATGCTGCAGAGATTATGCGGCAGGAGTACGTATCTGTGTTCCGTGACCTACGCCGTCTGCGGATACATGATCTATAATGTTCCGAATCTCATGTGGTTGGATGTGCTTATTCTTTTTCCATTAGCGGTCATTGCTTTGGAAGCCCTTATAAAAGACGGCAAACTCATGGGTTATACGATATGCACCGCCCTCATCATATATCTTAACTACTTTATGGGATATATGGTGCTTGCATTTTTGTTTTTATGGACGATCGTAAGAGTGTTGATCGAGGTAAACGGCAACAGGCAGGAGATCATAATGCGATGGGGTGTTGCCACAACAGCCGGAATTGGAATAGACGCATTTGTGTTATTACCGGCGATCCTGGAACTGAGGGATATTTCTCTGACCTATGACGTGACCTATTCACGCATGGATATATCTTTGCTTTATTCCGGTATTCCCGTGATGATATTTGCAATACTGTATTTCTTCAGTCGCAAGATACCCGCAAGAGAGAGATTCGTGATGTTTCTTTTGATGATCCTGCTCGGAGTATCTTATACATGGAAAAATGCGGCGATCATGTGGCATTTTCTGTTTAAGTCTGCTGACGGATCGTTTCCGGAAGCCTTTGCGGGAGTGTTTGTCACTTTGGTATGTGCCTGTCGTTTTTTACAGGTATGCGATCTTTCACGATCAAAAAGGATCATTGCAATATTGTTCTGTCTGTTGACGACAGTTATTCAGTTTGGCGATACACTTCGCAACGGAACAAATGTATACAAGGCGGATGCAGCAGACGTTAAGACCGCATCAGAGTATGCCAAAGAATATGATATGGCTGCTGATGCCATAGAATATATCAAGAAAAACGATGTCAATTTCTGGCGCATGGACAGTCGGGCACCGGCCAGAAAGAATGACGGAATGGCACATGATTATAGAAGCCTTACGTATTCGGGGACTTCAGAACTTGTATATTCAAGGGATTTTCTGTACAGATTGGGATATGATACCGGAAGAAACTATGTGGACTACGGATGTGACAATACTGAGACCGCGGACTCCATTTTGGGAATAAGATATGTAATGGCAGATGCGACGCAGGCCCCCTCGATGCACAGAGAATATAAGCTTGCTTACGACGGAGACACGAAGGTGTATGTCAATCCGTATTCGTTGCCGGTTGCCTTGGGTGTATACAGAGAGATGAGCGGTGAGTCGTCGGATCCTTTTTCAATGCAGGAAGATATATATGACAGGCTTACAGGCGAACCGGCAGACATATTTGTCTATGCGGATTCAGAGTATATCGAATCCGATAACAGCAGACCCGTCAGGGAATATGAGGTAAAAGCGGCGGCAGACGGAGAGATGTATATGTACATATCCGATCTTATGGATGATGATGCCGGCCTTGAAATATATCTTAACAATGAATTCGTATGTTATTATGGTGAGGAAATATCCAAGAAAGTGATCAACCTCGGATACTATAAAAAGGGTGAAAACTTATTGGTACATCTGATCGCTTCGGATTCAAGTGAATTCGGCAATGTGATATTTGCAACGGAAGATACGAAGGCTTTGGAGGAAGCATATAAAAAGACCATATCAAGACATGGTCTTGTGAGACAGATAAAGCCATCAAGTTTATATATCACTTTGGACAGTGCATATACCGTAGGAGATGATATAAGCGGTGAAGTAGGGGTGTTTACCACGATTCCGTATCAGAAGGGGTGGAAAGCCAAAGTTGCGGGGGTAAAGGTAGAGCCGATAGAAGTATATGATGCGCTTGTATATATACCTGTTACGGAAGCCCTTCAACAGGCAGAGCTTATGCCTGATGAGAATATCAGGATCGAGCTGTATTTTGTGCCTGACGGCTTTTATTTCGGAATACTTGTAAGTCTTGTATCGGTGTTTATTATTGTATTGATGGCAATCATAAAAAACAGCGAAGCAAGCTTTTTTGAAGATGATTATGAGGAAGAGCAAGAGGAGGAGTTAAATGAAAAATAACCTGCACGGATCGGTAATCATTACATACAGATGTAATGCGCACTGCAATATGTGTGATTGCTTTAGGGATCCCACCAGACCGGAAGAAGAGATAGATCTTGAGACTTTAAAGAAGCTTCCGGACATGGCATTTACCAATATAACGGGAGGAGAGCCTTTTATCCGTACGGATATAGGAGATATTGTGGAGTTGATATATAAGAAAACTCCCAGAATAGTGATATCTACAAATGGATACTTTACGGACAGGATTATAGAGTTATGTAAACAATATCCACAGATAGGCATCCGTATATCCATTGAGGGACTGGAGGAGACCAACAATGCCATAAGAGGTCTTCCGGATGGATTTAACAGAGGCTATGGCACTTTGCAGAAGCTCGTGGAGATGGGGCATAAGGATGTAGGGTTTGGAATGACGGTTCAGGACATGAACTGCAAGGATCTTGTACCGCTCTATCATATGGCCTGTGAACTTGATATGGAATTTGCAACGGCAAGCCTGCATAACAGCTTTTATTTTCGTAAAACGGACAATAAGATAGATGATAAGTACAAGGTGGCCAAGGCTTTCGAGGAACTGGTCAATGAGCTTTTACAGAGCAAGAGCCCCAAAAAGTGGGGAAGAGCCTATTTCAACCACGGACTGATCAATTATATATATGATCAGCCGAGACTTCTTCCGTGTGAGATGGGCAGTAACGGATTCTTCCTTGATCCGTATGGACATGTATTGCCGTGTAACGGTTCTACCGAAAAGATGTCCATGGGTAATCTCCACGACAATACGTGGGAAGAGATATGGAACGGAGAGCAGGCTGCCAGAGTCAGAGAACAGGTCAAGCACTGTGAGAAGAACTGCTGGATGATAGGTTCGGTAGCTCCCGCCATGAAGCAGAGGATATGGGTGCCCGGATGGTGGGTGATCAAGCATAAGCTCTTTATGGGAGGGCATTACAGCCTGGAAGAGAATAAGTTCATAAATCAGTAGATTTGTGGTAGAATATACACATTGGTAATCTGACATATAGAGGAGAATAATTATGCTAAACGGCAAGACCATACTTGTGACAGGCGGAACGGGATCATTCGGCAAGTGTTTTACAAAATATGTGCTCACACATTATGATCCCAAGAAGATCATTATATATTCGAGGGATGAATACAAGCAGTTTGTTATGCAGAACGATATGAAAGAATATGCGGACAAACTGAGATTCTTCATCGGCGATGTAAGAGACAGGGACAGGCTCTCAAGAGCTCTGGTGGGTGTGGACTATATTGTACATGCAGCGGCTCTTAAGCAGGTTCCTGCCTGTGAATATAATCCCAACGAGGCGATCAAGACCAATATTCACGGTGCGATGAACGTGATAGATGCAGCGCTGGATTCAGGTTCTGTGCGTAAGGTTGTGGCTCTTTCCACGGATAAGGCGGTTAATCCTGTCAATCTCTACGGTGGCACCAAGCTTGTATCTGATAAGCTCTTCATAGCAGCCAATGCTTACAGCGGAGTGAGTGATATCAATTTTTCGATAGTAAGATACGGTAATGTGGCAGGCAGCAGAGGCAGTGTCATACCGTTTTTCAGAAACATCATTGAAAACGGTGGAGACAAACTCCCGATCACCGATTACCGTATGACGAGATTCTGGATCAGTCTTGAGCAGGGAGTGGAACTGGTTATCAAGGCTCTTTCAGAGGCAAGAGGCGGAGAGACTTTTATCAGCAAGATCCCGTCATTTAAGATCACGGATCTGGCTCAGGCCATGCTTCCCGGATGTGAGATGCCCGAGGTGGGCATCAGAGAAGGCGAGAAGCTTCACGAGATCATGGTGACGGTAGAAGATTCGCTTACGACATATGAATACGATAAGCATTTTATAGTATATCCGCAGATGACATGGAATGACAGACAGTTGCCTATCCCGGGAGGAAAACCTGTAAAGCAGGGCTTCTCATACAGTTCGGGTAATAATACTGAGTGGCTTAGCGTTGATCAGATCAAGGAACTGCTTAAGACCGTATAGTAAGGACAGATATGAATACAGACAATGCCGGAAAGAGAATGTATGATCTGACTGCGAAGATATTTCCATATTTCAGAAGTCTTACGGGTAAGGGAGTGAGAGATACTCTTAAGGATATAGAAGAATACATAAAGAAACCTGCCGAAGGATATGATCCTCCGGCTTTTAGTGTATATGAAGTACCTACGGGGACGCAGGTATTTGATTGGACAGTTCCCAATGAATGGGTGATAAGACAGGCATATATTGAGGATGAAAAAGGCGATCATATCATAGATATTAAGGATCACAATCTTCATGTGCTCGGATATTCCACACCTGTTGATGAATGGGTAAGCCTTGATGAACTTAAGAAACACGTATATGTTGAGGACAAACAGCCGGATGTGATACCTTATGTCACATCATACTATAAGGAGAGATACGGATTCTGTATGTCAAAGAATCAGTTGGACTCACTTCCGGAAGGTCGATATCACATGTATATCGACAGCGAACTTATTGAAGGCAGTCTGACTTATGCGGATGTGGTGATAAAGGGTGAGACAGACAGAGAGATTCTTTTTTCCACATACTTCTGTCATCCGTCAATGGCCAATAATGAATGTTCGGGATTGGCTTTATCCGCTGAACTCATCAGATACGTTGCTTCGATGACAGACAGAAGATATACATACAGGTTCGTATTTGTTCCTGAAACCATAGGCTCTATCACATACTTAAGTCAGGATGATCATGTGAAGTATCTTAAGGAACACTTGGACGCCGGTTTTGTCTTATCCTGTGTGGGAGACGATAAGGATTATTCCATTGTACGTTCCAAATACGGTGATACTCTGGCAGACCGTGCTCTGATACAGATACTTAAGCACACAGATCATTATACGGATTATCCCTTCAGAGAGAGGGGATCAGATGAAAGACAGTATAATTCAGCGGGCGTTGATCTGCCTGTTGTATGTTTCTGTAGGTCAAAGTTCGGAGAATTTCCTGAGTATCATACATCTGCAGACGATATGACATTTGTGTCACAACAGGGATATCAGGGAAGTTTTGATGCGATTACGGCTCTTATACGTATGCTTGAACACAACAGATATTACCGCATGAAGGTGGCATGTGAGCCGCAGCTTGGCAAGAGAGGACTGTATCCCGATATCAGCAGGAAAGGATCATATGATGTCATCATGACACAGAGGGATGTGATATCGTATGCCGACGGAAGGAACGATCTTATCGATCTGTGTGAGATAATCGGAGCACATCCGGACGAGATAACGGACATTATAGATAAGCTTGCGGCGGCTGATCTTATTGAGGCGTAGGATAATTGGAACTTAAATATACCGATCTATATAGAGGAATGGACATACATGAAGGCGATGTTATAGATGTAGCCTCCGACCTGGCAGGAATCATGCTCTACTGTAAAAAGAAGGGCCTTGAGTTTAATGCGGATCATCTTATTGACAGTCTCAAAGAGACCGTAGGTGAGAACGGAACCGTTCTGATACGTACATTTAACTGGGATTTTTGCAAAGGGATAAGTTTTGATATTAAAAGAAGCGTAAGCCGTGTGGGTGCACTGGGCAATGTGGCACTTAGAAGAGATGATTTTGTAAGGACGGCACATCCTATATATTCATGGATGGTCTGGGGAAAGCTTACAGACGAACTTATAAGATATGACAATAAGTCGGCATTCGGCAAGGATACTCCGTTTGATCTGCTCTATATGTATAATGCCAAGCAGCTAAGTCTCGGTAATATCGATGGGGACTCATGTACCCAATTGCATCACAGCGAAGCCGTGTGCGAAGTTCCCTACAGATTTGATAAGTCATATACAGGCGAATATACAGACAGAGACGGTCATACCGATGTACGCACGTACAGTATGCATGTAAGACCATATAATTTAAAGGTTGCTGTTCATACATTTCATGAAGGTGATGATTACAGACTTGTGGAATCACTTGGAATAGCCAGGAAGATGATGTATGACGATACACTCAGGTGCCTTGTTTTTGACCTGCATGGAATGCAGGACTTTATAGTGGATGATATTAAGAATAATAATGGTAAGAGGATGGTCTTTATAGACGGTAAACCCGGAATCATGCATCCTGAGATCGATTATTCGAAGATGGAATTCTAAGGAGAATCATATGTATATCAATGTCTTGGAAATGCTTGAAGACAATGTCAGGGATAATCCTGACAGAGTGGCACTGCGGGACGAAAATGAAAGCATTACATACAAAGAATTATATGAAAGGGCAAGGAGTATAGCAGGTTATATCCTCGCTCATACAGGGGTGGAGTCAGGACTTGCGGCAACGACACATCTGCCTAAACCGGTGGCGGTATGCATAGATCGAGATATCAGAAGTATCATCTTATTTTTTGGTATCGTATACAGTGGCAACTTCTATGTTCCGATTGATGTGAACATGCCAAAAGAGAGGATAGATACGATATTTGCAGATCTTAAGCCGATGATGATCCTAAGCTCTGCGGGCCAGACGATAGAAGGGCTTGATGTAACTGATTATGAGAAGGCAGTCTGTTCTGACGCAGATGAGGATGTATTGTCCGTTATCAGAACCAATCACATAGACACCAATCCTTTATATGCCATATATACATCCGGATCAACGGGTAAGCCCAAAGGAGTGCTCATCAGTCACAGATCGGTGATAGATCTTGTAGAACAGTTTGCGATCACTTTTCCTTTTCCGGATAATCTTAATTTTGGCAATCAGGCGCCGTTTGATTTTGACGTATCGGTTAAGGATATATATGATGCGCTTTATAATCACGGAACGGTGACAGTCATTCCCAAGGCACTTTTCTCCATGCCGCTCAAGCTTATAGAGTATATTAATGAAAATGATATCAATACGATGATCTGGGCTGTATCAGCCATGAGAATCGTAGAGAATTTCAAGACTTTTTCACAGATACAGACTGACAGACCGAAGCTTATAATGTTCTCCGGCGAGATCATGCCTGTGAAGGTACTCAATTACTGGAAGGAGAATGTTCCCGGCGCAGTGTATGTCAATCTCTACGGACCGACTGAGATCACGTGTAACTGCAGCTACTATATCATAGACAGGGAATATGCTGTGGATGAGGCTCTTCCTATAGGAGTGCCTTTCAGAAACACACAGATACTCTTACTTGATCCGGAAAGCGGTACTCCCATTACAGAGAGCGGAAAAGAAGGGGAGATATGCGTAAGAGGAAGCAGCCTTGCGCTTGGCTATTACGGAGCACCTGATAAGACTGCGGAGAGTTTTGCAGCCAGTCCGCTTACCGATAAGTATCCTGAGAGAATATATCATACCGGCGACCTTGGTTACTATGGAGATGACGGACTTTTAAGATTTACATCCAGAAAAGACTATCAGATCAAGCACATGGGACACAGGATAGAGCTTGGTGAGATAGAAGTGGCAGTTTGTGCCATAGATTATATTGATGCAGCCGTATGTGTATTCGATAAAGTAAGGGAGAAGATAGTCCTTTTCTATCAGACGGGTGAAGGCGCTGATGTATTTGCCACGGATAAGGAACTTGAGAGAGATATAGTTAAGAAAATATCCCTAAAGCTTCAGAAGTTCATGTGGCCTAATGTATACAAAAGGTACGACAGATTACCGCTTAATAAGAACGGTAAAATAGACAGAGTGTATTTGGCATCGAAGTTATAGAATTTGGAGGTTTTATAGTTATGGAAGAATTGATTAAGATACTTGAAGAAGTCAGACCGGATCTTGATTTTGCAAGCGAGACATCCCTTATAGACGGCGGGATACTTGATTCATTTGACATCATCACGATCGTTGGTGAGTTTAATGATGCGTTCGATATAGAGATCAACGTTGCAGATCTTTTGCCTGAGAACTTTAACTCGGCGGCTGCCATGTGGGAACTGGTGCAGAAGCTTAAGAATGCATAGAGGATACCGATGAACAGGACCGATACGGAAGTTCTTTTAAAAAACGGAGCGATAAAGACTCCGTGTTATATTCTTAATAAGGATGATCTTAATGCCCATGTGGACAGGGTATGCAGTATCGTATCCGACATAGCAGGAGACAGAGTAGGCCTCTGTTATGCGATGAAAGCCAATGCGCTTATCACGGATATCATGTCTGAGAAGACAGGCCATATTGAAGTATGTTCGCCGGGGGAACTTAAGATATGTAAAGGCCTTGCCATACCGGGTGAGAAGATTATTTTTTCCGGTGTCAATAAGACCGAAGAGAATATACATGATGCGATCGAATACGGCGTGGATATAGTCACTCTTGAATCGATCAGACAGTATAATATTGTAAAAGATTATGTGGCAGGGGCAGGCAGATCAGTTAAAGTACTTCCGAGACTGTCCGGTGGAGCGCAGTTTGGCATGTCCGAAGAGGAAGTCAGATTCGTTATAGACGACAGTATTCATACTGACGGTATTGACGCTATAGGTATTCACTATTTCACCGGTACGCAGAAAAAGAAGATCGACAAAGATATAGAGGAACTGGAGTATCTGACTGAATTTATAAAGGGATTAAAGGAGGAATACGGTTTTTCTCCGAAACTTTTGGAATATGGTGCAGGTCTTGCGGTTCCGTATTTTGAGGGCGATGATCATGAACATGTATATGACAGTCTGACGGAGCTTGTTACATACATTGCAGGGCTAGATATAGACTATAAAGTCGGAATAGAGCTTGGAAGATATTTCGCATACAGCTGTATGACATATCTTACGACAATAGATGATATGAAGAGATGTGCCGATACCAATATCCTTATAGTTGATGGCGGCATACATCATGTCAATTACTATGGCCAGAATATGGCCATGAGGGTTCCGCTCATGGATCTGATCCATACGGAGTCAGACGATAAGGGATCCGAAATGTCGATCGGAGCAGTGGATTATTCGGATGAGAACTGGAAGGTGTGCGGATCATTGTGCACATTTGCAGATATTCTGGTGCGTAAGGTGACACTTGATGAGCCGAAGATAGGAGATGCGTTAGTATTCCATAATGCAGGTGCGTATTCGATGACCGAATCGCCCGCACTTTTCTTAAGCCGCCCGATGCCAGGGATATACAGTTACGGCAAAAATGATGGGCTTAAAGTTATTCGTGAGACCACAGAGACTTATGGTATCAATAATCCGCTGTCGGATGACAGAAACATCTGAGGGAGCAGCATATAATGTTCAGTCGTAGATTTAAGATAGGCGACAAATTCATAGGGGACGGATGCCCGGCATATATCGTTGCAGAGATATCTGGCAATCATAACGGAGATTATGACAGAGCCGTAGAGATCATTCATGCGGCAGCCAAAGCGGGAGCAGATGCTGTCAAGCTGCAGACATATACGGCCGATACGCTTACGATAGACAGTGACAAACCGTATTTTCGTACTTCCGACAACAATATGTGGGCAGGAAGAACACTTTATGATCTGTATAAGGAGGCATATACACCGTGGGAATGGCAGCCTAAGCTTAAGGAAGAAGCAAAAAAGCTTGGCCTTGAATGTTTTTCGTCTCCTTTTGATCCTACGTCGGTGGATTTTTTGGAAGATATGGGAGTATCGGCATACAAGATCGCAAGTTACGAGATCAACGATATTCCTCTTATACGCAAAGTAGCGTCAAAGCGTAAACCGGTCATATTTGCGACCGGTATAGCATACAGATCGGATATAGAGAGAGCACTTAAAGTCTGTAAGGAAGAGGGTAACGATCAGATCATCCTTCTTAAATGTGTGAGCTCATACCCCACACCTTACAGTCAGGTCAATCTGCAGGTGATGAAGACTCTGGCAGAGGAGCACGGCTGTCTTGTAGGACTATCCGATCATACAATAGGAAGTGTAGTGCCCGTCGGAAGTATATTCATGGGCGGTAAGATGATAGAGAAACACTTAACCCTTGATCGTAAAGGCGGTGGAGTGGATGATGCTTTTTCGATGGAACCGGATGAATTTACCGCTATGGTAAGGGATGTTCGCATAGCGGAAGAGGCTGCCGGATCTGAAGTTTATGAGCTTACGGACAAGCAGATCGAGGAAAGAGAAGGCAGTCGCTCGCTTTTCGCGGTAGCTGATATTAAGGCAGGTGAAGTGATCTCAACTGATAATGTGAGATCCGTAAGACCCGGTGTGGGCATGCATACCATGTATTATGATCTGATACTGGGAAAAAAGGCGTCAACGGATGTGGAGCGTGGTACACCGATAGCACCTGAGATGATAGAAGGAATAAGCAGGGATGATGCACCTTATACGGGACAGGATAACTGTCCTATAGATTGATCTTGCCGGTGCGTTTTTAGAATACATATTGAGAATGATTGGAATTAGAGTAGATGCCAACAGTATAATTGCCACAGGTCACATCATGCGTTGTATCACTATAGCAAGGGCGATAGTGAGAAATGGCGGGTCTGTGACCTTTTTTATAGCTGACGAAGAATCAGCTCTTCTGTTGCGCAAAAATGCAGGTGAATTATCTGACACGAATGTCGTTATCCTTAACTCCGTATGGGATGATATGGAGAGCGAACTGCCCGTACTCATAGAGCAGATACAGCTTCGAGGAATCGATATGCTCTTAGTGGATTCCTATAAGGTGACATATGATTACTTTAAGGCAATAAGCCGTGTGTGCAGGACGGCATACATAGATGACCTGCATGAAGGGATCTTTCCTGTAGATATCCTTATCAACTACAGCGGTTATCACGACATGTTTGATTATACGTCCGATTATGCCAATATGCGCGGGCATGGTGAGACGACTACCAGACTTTTGCTTGGCCTTATGTATGCACCATTAAGAGAACAGTTTGCACTGGATGTCGGATCACATGGAACGGATGTTGGCGGGCATGGCATAAAAGACATTCTTCTTGCATGCGGCGGAGGTGACACCTTGGGAATGATACTTCCGATGATGGAAGTGATCGCTGACAGGGGACTTGTCGGCAGTGTTGCAGATGACAGCAGTGTCAGTAAGGATGAGGTCGAAGCATGTAAATCCGGCCTTATATGGCATGTGGTAGTCGGGGATTATGTAGAGAATAAGGAAGAGATAAGAGCATTTGCTTCATTACATAAAGGCTTTGTGATACATGAATCCGTACAGGATATGGCATCTCTTATGCGATCATGTGATCTGGCAGTGGTGGCGGCAGGGACCATGCTGACGGAATGTGCGGCGATAAGGCTTCCGGCGGTATTCTATCAGGTGGCGGACAATCAGAAATACGGTGTACAATACTGGAGCGGACCGGATCGGATGATATATGCAGGTGATGCCATTATAGATAAAAGCGGAGTCATCGCTTCAGTCATAAGGGAAGTGACATCACTTATGAATGATCAGAACAGACTGGTCAACATACAGGATAAGCTGGGATCCATTACGGACGGTCACGGAGCCGAAAAGATCGCAGAGGCATTGCTTGACAGAAACTGACTGATTCTTAATATGACGCAGAAGATAGATGGAAGATAAGAAATATGAGATTAGCAATAATAGGTGCTTCGGACGAAGCCTTACATACAATTGAATGTGCGAAGGGGCTTGGAATAGAGACAGTAGCTTTGGACGGTAATCCCAAAGCTGCAGGGCTTGAGGCGGCAGATATACCGATAGCGGTTGACATAACTGATGAGAGTGCTGTCATAGATGTGATAGGAAAACTTGGAACGGACTGGATTCAGACTGTTCCCATAGGCAGATATCTCACAACTACCGGTGCCGTAAATGATGCGCTTGGTTTGCCCGGCATATCCAAGGATATGGCGATACTATGTACGGATAAGTATGCTTTCCATAAGACATTATCTGCAAAAGGACTTAGAAACTGCTGCTGTGGACTGGTAAAAAACGGCGTTATAGGAGAGATGGACAGTCAGTCATTTACATATCCTGTCATAATAAAGCCAAGATACGGATCGGGCAGCAGGGGTATAATGATAGCACATGATGAGGACGAACTACCCGCATTCCTTGAAGATATAAAGAACGTGGACGAGGATTATATTGTGGAAGAATGCCTGGATGGAGAAGAGTATGGTGTAGATGCCGTGGTGTCAGATGGCAGGCTTCATATCGTACTGATCCGTTATAAGTTAAATACTCCTCTTCCCAATAGGCAGGCAGTGGCTTATATCAGTGTGGATCCTAAGGAAAAAGTGCATGGACAGATCACGGATTATTTAAGCAGAGTAGTAGCCGCCATGGGCCTTAATGAATGCCTCATGCATGCAGATATACTTGATACCCCTAAAGGGATATTTGCCATAGAGCTTTCCGCAAGACCTTCAGGGCACAATCTTCATAATCTTTTTACACCGCTTGCGACCGGTGTGGATATAGCAAAAGAGTATATGAAGTACAGAATGGGTGAGGATCATTCATTTGACCCTAAATATACAAAACCTCTGATGATCCATTTTTTTGATATGGAAGGAAGGGTGAAGACAGTTCCTGACAGAGAGGCTATAAAAAAAGCAATTGAGGCTTACGGAGCAAGCCTCACGGACTGGAACTGCAATATACATCCAGGGGATGAACTTGAATCGGTAACTACCGGGCATTCGCTTATGTATCGCGGATATTATATTGTTGAATACGGTGACAGGACAGATATACCGAAGATCACCAGTGCTGTGCGTGCTTCGTTTTCCATAGATTGACAGTAAATTTACGGTTTAGTGACAAAGTGCAGACATGATTGCAGGTAGAGTATGAAACTCAGTATAATTGTACCCGTCTATAATATGGCGGCAGACGACAAACTTACATATTGCCTTGATTCGCTTATAGCGCAGACGATTGATGATTATGAGATCATAGCCGTGGATGATTGCTCAACGGATGATTCGTATATGATCATGCAGGAATATGAGAAAAGATATCCTGATAAGTTTCGCGCCATCCACAGTGAGGTCAATCTCCACCAGGGTGGAGCCAAGAATATCGGAATAAAGGCCGCAAAGGGTGACTGGATCGGATTTATAGATGCAGATGACTGGATCGTACCCGACTACTATGAGAGAATGATAGGCAAAGCAGAGGAAACGGGCGCTGATATTGTGGGATGTGATTATACCATTGTGCATGGTCATACCTATGAGATCGGAGAGATTGATACCAATGGAAGAGCGGATCAGGTCGGGGTACTTGATCATGATAAAAAGAGAAGCCTTATTTTAGACAGCGGTTCTTTGTGTGTAAAGATTTTTAAGAGGAAGACCATCCTTGATAATGAACTATGGTTTCCGGAACATATCTTTTATGAGGATAATGCTCTTGGCAATTCATATATGCTCACCGGAACACATTTTGAATATATACAGGAACCCTTATACTACTATTATCAGCATGGAGATTCTACGGTACATTCTTTCTCTGTCAAGAGATGTGAAGACAGGATGGAAGCCGGAAGGCTTATGATAGCGGAAGCAAAAAGACTGGGATTTTATGAAGAGTTCAAGGACGAACTGGAATATAAGTTCACTCAGCTTTTCTATGTGAATACACTCTTTACATATATGCCCTGTGTTCGTCCGACCAAGGTGGGTTTTGTAAAAGCGATGACAGCTGAGTTGCTCTCATTTTTTCCGGACTTTAAGGAGAATGAATATTACAGAGAGCGCACGCCTAAAGAAGAAAAGCGCCTGATCGATATGGCGTGTGACAGTGCGCTTAAGTTCTATGTGTACTATAAACTTTTATGGGCATACAGGAATATGAGAAAGAAGGTAAGCAGAAGATGAAAACACTTGCGATAATTACAGCGCGTGGCGGAAGCAAGCGTATACCAAGAAAAAATATCAAGGAATTTAACGGTAAGCCCATAATGGCTTATTCGATTGAGGCGGCCGTAGGATCGGGAGTTTTTGACAGAGTCATGGTCTCAACTGAAGATGAGGAGATAGCTGACATTGCAAAGCGTTACGGGGCGGAGGTTCCTTTTTACCGCAGTGAGCAGACAGCGGGCGACTATGCTACCACATCGGATGTGCTAAATGAAGTTATAGCTGAGTATGAAAAGCGTGGTGAACAATTCGATATTATTGCATGTATCTATCCGACTGCGCCTTTTATCACTGCGGGCAGGCTTAAGGAAGCCGTGGAAGCTTTGCAGAAAAGTGATGCGGACTCACTTATTCCGGTTGTGAGATTCTCTTTCCCGCCGCAGCGGGCCATGGAGATCCGGGATGGATATTTAGTGTTCAGGCAGCCGGAATACATAAATACCAGAAGTCAGGATCTGACCCCGCATTATCATGATGTGGGTCAGTTCTATGTGTTCAGAACAGAGAGTTTTGTTAAGAATCAGCGTATAATGGCCGGTAAGATATTGCCTATGGAACTTCCTGAAACTGAAGTACAGGATATAGACAATCCTGTAGACTGGCAACTTGCAGAACTTAAGTATAAGCTTATGAGTGAACAGAATGGCTAAAAAAGACAGGATCTATGTATGTCACACCTTTTATCATGTGTACATATCGGTCATAAAAGAACTGAATCTGAGTAAAGATATGCGTGGAAATGCATCTTTGGTCTTAAGTACGATGTCCAATGATTTCGGTAATATCGCGGACAGAATACTTGGTACGGATCTTTTTACGGATGTATATATGTTTGATGAAAAGGAAGATGTGGTTCTTCCGGAGGTGATGAAATATCACGAGGACAGAGGCAACCTGACCCTTAATCTTTTGCAACGCATCAAATATACCAAGGCTTTGGGCAGGGCGCAGGAAGAGTATGTCCCTGTGGATTTTAAGGAATATAAAGACATATATGTATTCTGCGATCTTGATCCGATAGGCTATTACTTAAATTATAAAAAGATAAGATATCATGCACTTGAAGATGGATTGGATACCGTTTTATATTGTGACAATGCAAGATTCAGCAATATCGGGCACTTTGAGATCAAGGCATTTATGGCTAAGATCGGGCTTATATTTATTGAAAACGGATATTCAAAGTATTGCATTGACATGGAAGTCAACAATGCAAAGGATCTTAAGTATCCGATGAGCTTTTATAAGGAAGTGCCGAGAAAGCAACTGACGGATAATGTTGCAGAAGAGGACAGACATTATCTGATAGATATATTCATGGAGAATCCTGATAAGCTTTTAAAGCAGGTGTCCCGGATCAAGGATGATAAGCGTAAGGTTCTTATTCTGTCGGATCCGGTGTGTGATCTCGTTACTCGTAAGAAGATAATGCGTGATATAATAAATAGATACTGTGAAGATTCGACGGTGTTCATTAAGCCACACCCGAGGGATGTGCTTGACTATGATACCGATGATTTTTCGGACTGTATCATTCTTAAGGGCAGATTCCCGATGGAGATGATGAACTATTTCCCAGAACTGCATATGAATCTGGCCCTTTCAATATTTACGACGGTAGACAGTATCGAATTTGCCGATGAGAAGATCAAGCTTGGAGCGGATTTTATGGACGAATATGAAGATCCGGTGATCCACAGGGAGAATGAGCAGATCTGAGCATGATTATATAACAGACTGACGATGGAGTTATGTAAACGGTGATAAAAATACTTAAAAGATTAAATATCTTATTAGACAAAAAACAGAAAAGAAGCATGGTACTCATAGTATTCCTCATGCTGATTGGCGGTATATTGGAATCCATGAGTATATCGGTTGCCATTCCCGTGATGAAGGTCATCATAGATCCTGAATCGATAGAGACCAACAGATATCTGCATGCCATGTATGAGGGACTTAATCTGACGAAACCGATCCAGTTGGCGGTCATATTCATGATCGCGCTTATACTGGCTTTTGTGCTCAAGAATCTGTTCCTTTTCATGCAGACAAAAGTACAGCTTAAGTTTGTCTATACCAATCAGTTTGCGACATCGCGAAAGATGATGATCAACTTTATGAAGCGTCCTTATGAGTATTATCTTAATGCCGACACTTCTGTCATACAGCGTAATATCACTTCTGACGTTAATAATATGTATGCCCTGATCCTTACGATATTGCAGCTTACAAGTGAAGCCGTGGTATTTGTGTGTCTGGTAGCCGTACTTGTAGCTGTTGATGCGGCGATGATATTTACCATCACAGTACTGTTGGTGATCATGCTCATCATCATTAAGAAGATCATACAGCCCATTATGTATAAGGCGGGACAGGAGAATCAGGATTATTATTCGGGGCTTTATAAGATAATCGACGAGTCCGTGATTGGCATAAAAGAGATAAAGGTGGCCGGAAAGGAAAGTCATTTCATCAATAAATATGCAACATGCGGTGCAGGATACGTGGGTGCCGTTCAGAAATACAGTATGTATAATTCCACGCCACGTCTGCTTATAGAGACCATATGCATAGCAGGTCTCGTGCTGTATATGATAGTGGTGATGCTGGGCGGTGCTACGATGGAACAGTTGCTTCCGCAGATCACGGTATTCGGACTGGCTGCCATGAGGCTTATGCCAAGTGCCAACAGGATTAACAACTATACGACTTCAATAAGCTACCTGGAACCTTTCTTATGGAATATAAGCGATCATCTTCAGGATGACATCAATGATACCAATGTTGTATATGATGAGTCAGCTTACAGAGGAAAGGTTACGGTGGAAAAACTGCCTGTAACTAAGGAAATAAAGCTTGATCATATTTCATATAAGTATCCGAACACCGATAATTACATATTTAATGATGCGCAGATGGTGATCCCCGTAGGATCAGCCGTCGGTGTGGTAGGTACCACCGGTGCGGGGAAGACTACGATAATTGATATTCTTTTGGGACTTCTTAGGCTTGAAAGCGGTGCGATCACCGCTGACGGAGTCGATGTGAGCACTAATTATCAGGGTTGGCTTAAGAATATAGGTTATATTCCGCAGACTCTTTTCATGACGGATTCCACGATCAGAAATAATGTGGCTTTCGGATATGCGGATGATGAGATAGATGATGACAGGGTATGGGAAGTTCTTAAAGAAGCACAACTTGATGATTTTGTGCGCGGCCTTCCTGACGGACTTGATTCTTACATAGGTGAGAGAGGTATCAGGATATCAGGAGGACAGAGACAGCGTATCGCCATAGCCAGAGCGCTGTACGAGGATCCGGAAGTACTTGTACTTGATGAGGCTACATCGGCACTTGATAATGAGACTGAGGCTGCCATTATGGATTCGATAAATATACTTGCAGGGAAGAAGACTCTGGTGATAATAGCTCACAGACTTCAGACCATAGAGAAATGTAATATGGTATACCGCGTGGAAGGCGGTAAGATCACGAGGGAACGTTAGATATGAAGAAAATATGGGAACTGTATAAAAAGCATCGTGAGGTAATAAGTTATCTGTTCTGGGGCGGTGTGGCATTTGTTCTTAGTATGGTGCTGTTTTGGATATTTAACAGCAGGCTTGGAATGGGCGAAGTACTGGCCAATACCGTTGACTGGATCATTGTTGTCATATTTGCATTTTTTACCAACAAGCTCTTTGTATTCAGATCAAAAGCCGGTTCCATGGCAGGATTTGGAAAAGAGTTTGTGTCTTTTGTGATCGCGAGACTTTTCACGCTTTTGCTTGAAGATGTGATCATCTGGTTCGGATGTAAGAAACTTGGGTTTGATTCGGAACTGGGAAGCCTTGTGGTGAAGTTTATCGGACAGTTTGTAGTCATAGTGACCAATTATGTATTAAGTAAGTTATGGATATTTAAAAAACCTAAAGAAAAGGCTTTAGAAGAAGAAAGATGATTGCAGCTTAAGGTCATTTAGTCATTTAAGAATATGATCAAAGAAGAGAAAACAAGCAGACAATCGAATATTGAAATACTTCGTATCATAGCCATGTGCATGATCATAGCCATGCATTATATGACAAAAGGAATGAATCTTCCCAAACTGTCTGTTGATAGTAGTTTACATAATGTTATATTCAGGCTGATTTTTGCATTTTGTGCATCGTCTGTAAATGTATATGTATTCATAAGCGG
>JAILKC010000081.1 GCA_024694055.1 Lachnospiraceae bacterium
CAATGTTAAGCACAGCTTCTCGTCTGAGGAAGGCTGTATCTTCGAAGAGATATCGTCTACACACTATGTCAACGATTCGTATTACGACGATGATGCAGACTTCGTAAGACCGAGGAAGACGAAGATACACTTTACGGCAGACATAATGGAGATGATAAACGGAGTTTGATGAGTCTTCGCATCAGCTATACGCTAAGAGAGGATCTGTATGATCCGTATCATAAGTAAATACAAGTAGGAATTTAACTAGGAGAGTTACAAGATGGCATTATCAGAAAAAGAACAGAATTCCAGAAACTACCTTAAGGAAAAGAAACCACGAGTCTTTGAAAAAGTGACAAAATTCACTGAAAAATACAATTGTGGAGAAAGCATTGCCATTATACAGCTTCAGTATAGGTATATGTGCAATATGCTTTGTGAGCACTGTGCGATCGAAGCGTACCAGAAGAATTCGGCAAGGAAGAGAAGTCTCACGGTTGCAGATGTGAAGAATCTGGCGGATCAGGCAGATAGTCTTGGCCTGGCCAGATTTGTTATCAGTGGCGGCGAGCCTACGACCTTCCCGGATCTTGATGAGCTTGTTGCAGCGATAGGACCGGATCGATTCTTTATTAACAGTGATTCGAACGGATACCTGCTGGCAGAAAAAGTGCAGCATATGAAAGACATCGGCATAGACAGGATACAGTTATCTATAGACAGTCTTGATCCGGAAGAACACGATGCTTTTCGAAGAAAGCCAGGTGCATGGCAGCGTGCAATGGATGGTCTGGAGGAGTGTCAGAGGATTGGAATGCCTCTGTTCATACAGACGGTTGTTACGAAGGAAAGACTGTATTCGGAAGAATTTGAGAAGTTCGTGAAATTCTTTAATGATAAGGGGTTGATGGTATTCATCTCTTTTGCAAAACCTGTCGGAGCTTACGCAGGTAATTACAGCTGCATGATAGATGAAAAAGATCTGGCTTATGAGAGAGAGCTTGAGAAAAAATATCGATTATGCACACATCTAACTCCTGCATATGATCTTGACATGGGTTGTATAGGAGTAAAAGATTTCGTCTCCGTTACGCAATACGGTGATGTGCAGCCCTGTCCATACTTCCATTGTTCTTTGGGAAATGTATTGGAGACTCCGTTGGAAGAGATCCTTAAAAACGGACTCGGGATAAAATATTTTGGTGAGCACTATGATGAGTGTTTCCTGGCTGAGGACGAAGCCTGGATGCGCAAGTATTACGAGGGAAAGATCCTTGGTAAGCCTGTACCTGTACCTTATACCGAAGTATTTGGCCCTGAAGATGCTACCCAAAAACCGTATTGGGTGAAATAAGGACCTCTTGTGTTTGCAACCTTTTGATTCAATTATTGATCATCTTCTTATAAAGGAAATTTACGCTGATGAAAGCTAAACTGATCACCGGAGCCCCTCCCGGAGGGAAACGACAGAATCTCGCGGAAAGCCTCCCGCTTGATACGCCATACCTTGTCCAGTTCTTTCCGATATATGCCTGCAATTTTACCTGTAAATACTGCCATAATGCGATTCCAAGAGATCAGAGAGAATTCGTTACGGATGAACCTGTGATGAGTTGGGAACTGTTTAATAAGTGTATTGATGACCTTACACAGTTTCCTGATAAGATCAGAACGATCAGATTCGTAGGCATGGGAGAACCTTTGCTCCATAAGGATATTATCAGAATGATAAAGAGGACAAAGGATTCGGGCGCAGCCAATAAAGTTGAGATCATAACGAACGGATCATTACTGGCTCATGATATGTCTGATGGACTAATAGATGCGGGACTTGATCGCCTGGTCATATCTCTTCAGGGTATATCGGCTGACCAGTATGAGGACATCAGCAAGTTTAAGATCGACTTTGATGAGTTTGTCGACAATATCCGATACTTCTATGAACATAAGAAAGATACGGTTATGTATCTGAAGATCGTGGATATTGCGATCCCTACTGATGAGGACAGACAAAGGTACTTCGATATATTCGGTGATATTACGGATACTATAGGCATAGAGACCGCAGTCCCGATATTTGAAGCAGTTCCGTTTAATGAGGAACTGAAAAAGAGGACCGAGTATAAAACACAGTTTGGTCTGCCGATGAAACGCATAAAGGTATGCCCACAGGCTTTTTATTCAATGCAGATCAACCCAGACGGTAAAGTCGTTGGATGTCACGCGATCTATTATCCCAGGATATTGGATGACTGCAACGATAAGAGTCTTGTGGATGTGTGGAATGGTGACGGATTTACGACATTCAGACGACAGATGTTAAAAGGCAGAGAAAATGTCTGTCAGACTTGTATCGACTGTGGAATAAATGATTTTCGGATGTTCCCGGAAGATGATATCAGTGACTACGCTGAGGAATTGGCAGGAAAATATGGATTTTGATCCGGAACGATTAAAGGAAGAACTGATAACTGCATATGATTCGGCTGAAGATGGTCTGCCGGATGAAGTGTTCAAATATATAACCACTAT
>JAILKC010000113.1 GCA_024694055.1 Lachnospiraceae bacterium
AAGCAGTACTTTTTTGGACAATCCAAGCACAAAAGTGACCATTCCATCGTAGAATCCGTCAGCGTTAAATCGATGTTCATCAGACATAAACTGCGGAATAAGCTCACTGTGAAGCACTATGGGGCCTGCGATGAGCTGCGGGAAGATCGTCACAAAGGCAGCATATTCTGTAAGCCCGTAATGCTCGGATCTGCCCAGGCTCCTGTCTACTATGTATGAAAGCTGCTGAAATGTAAAAAAACTTATTCCGAGCGGTAATAAGATATGTCTCAGAGTATGATCCGCCTTAAATATCGCATTCACATTCTCTATAAAGAAATCATAGTATTTAAAGTAAAATAACAGCCCCAGATTGAGCAACAGTCCACATATAAGTACGGTATATCTTACAGGTACGTCAGAGCGGTCTCTTTTACCATAATATGCCGTAAGGCGTTGCAAAATGAGGCTTAACAGATAATTACCGATTATGCTTCCGATTATGAGCAGAAGATATGTGGCATTAAAGTACCCGTAGAACCATAACGACATACCGGTCAAAAAGACCAGAGCCACTTTTCTTTGCCCTATTTTATTAAGTCCGTACCATCCAAGCAAAGCGATCGGAAGGAACAGAAAGACAAAAATATACGAATTAAAAAGCATCAGTAATCCTTATACATGGACAGTACCATCTCCGCACTCTCTATCATGTCGGTGCCGCTGTCCATGCTGCATTTTTGTATGAATTTATGGGCTTCCTGTTCGGTAAGCCCGTTGCGATCCATCAGAACATCCTTGGCCGCAGACAGTATCTCCCGTTCTCTGGCCGTTCGCATGCGAGGCTTATGCACAGGATTTCTGTACTTCCTGTATGCCGCCCCGAGCATCATGGTGACAGTCTCTATAAGGTCGGATACCTTAAAAGGCATGGACAGGCGCACTATGTCGGTAGCCTCTGCCTCAGCAAGTTTCTGCATGGATGCCACAAGCAGCATCTCAAAACCTGCCGGCATACACTCATATATCTCGCTAAAGAGCATGTCCGGCAACTTGTAGGCTGAGATAAGTATTCCTCCTCCCAGACTGTCTGCCGCCGCAAGCGCCGCAGCCGCACTGTTACATACAGCCGATACCTCTATTCCGCTTCTTTTCAGGATATTCTTCACATTCTTCGCATCATCTAATCGTGGAAAAACCACAATTATATTAGCATCCATGTGTATCTCCCGTATAAATCAATATCTGTCGAGGTATTGCTCCTTCTCCCACTCGGATACCTGTGTGCAATATGCATTCCATTCCTTCTTCTTTACTTCGATATATCTGGTGCATAAAGCATCACCTAAAGTAGCTTTGATAAGCTTGTCCTTGGACAGTTCGTTAAGTGCATCCGCCAGAGTAGAAGGAATAGTATTACCTGCCGTCCACTTATTTATCATATTCTTGGGCGGCTCAAGCTTTCTCTCTATTCCGTCAAGTCCTGCTGCAAGGCACACAGCTATAGCAAGATAGGGATTAGCTGAAGGATCCGGGCTCATAAGCTCTATCCTTGCGTTGTCCTCACCACCCTTAGGGATCTTGACAAGCGGCCTGTCACCGGGGATCAGTCTCTTATATGAATTGACGATGGGATTGGTAATAGCCGTCATTCCCTTGATATGTGCTGCCACTCCTCCGAGGAAATAGTACGCCTCGCGGGATAAGCCCAGCTCGTCTTTCTTGTCAAAGAAGATGTTCTTGCCGTTCTTCTTAAGTGAAATATTGATATGCATGCCTGAACCGTTGCAATCTGACTTCGGCTTGGGCATAAATGTCGCATGCAGACCATGTCTCTTGGCTATGGTCTTAACCGCCAGTCTGAAGGTCTGTATGTTATCTGCAGTGTGAAGAGCCTCAGAATACTGGAAGTCTACTTCATGCTGTGCAGGTGCCATCTCGTGATGAGATGATTCCACGATGAGGTTCATCTGCTCCAGATTAAGCACGATATCTCTTCTTGCATTCTCACCGAAATCTATCGGACCACAATCAAAGTAACCTGCCTGTTCCTTGGTATCGGTTGTGGCAAGACCGTTTTCATCCGTATTAAATAAGAAGAATTCGCATTCGGGTCCGACATTGCATTCATATCCCATCTTGGCAGCTTTCTCTATAACTCTTCTTAAGACACGTCTGGGATCTGCCTCGTATGGCTCATCTTCGGATGTATATACATCACAGAACATTCTGGCAACCTTACCCTGCTGGGGTCTCCAGGGGAATATCTCGAAGGTATTTACGTCCGGATGAAGATACATCATGGCATCACCCTCTGTCGCATAATCTTCTATGGCTGCCGAGTCAAACATACACCTGTTATTTATGGCTTTTTCAAGCTGACTTGCCGTTACAGCCATATTCTTAAGGCCGCCGTAAAGGTCAGTAAACTGCAGTCTTATGAACTCTACGTCCTCATCCTGAACCATTTTTACAATGTCCTGCATTTTGTTGCTCATCTTCTTCCTTCTCCATTTCTTAAATCTTGATTTTGTATTGTTATGTTACCTGATCTTCTTGAGAATCCCTCTAAGTTCATCTATCTCAAAAGTATAGTCCGTGTTACAGAAATGACAGTTCATCGTGATAGGTTCGCCGTCATCTATCATCTTTTGAAGTTCCTGCCTTCCTATACTTATAAGTGCCTTTTCTATCCTGTCTCTGTCACAGTTGCAGTAAAACTGCATGGGGAGTCTGTCAGTGAATTCCACATCCATTCCCTTAAGTATGCATTCTATTATCTGTTCCGGCGACCTGCCCTCAGAGAGCATATCCGTAACACTGCTTATTGATCTGATATTCTCTTCGAGATTGCTTAATACTTCCTCGGGAGCAAGAGGCATAAGCTGCACTATGAATCCCCCTGCTTCTCTCACCGTGGCATCGTCTCTGTTCATAAGCACGCCAAGTCCCACGCATGAAGGCACCTGTTCCGATGCCGCAAAGTAATATGTAAGATCTTCAGCTATCTCTCCTGTCTGCAACGCCACCTGTCCTGCATATGGTTCTTTAAGCCCCATATCCTTGACCACAGTAAGTACTCCGTCACCTACAGCTTTGCCTACATCGAGTTTACCGACCTTGCTCGGAGGAAGCATGACAGAAGGATTACCGACAAAACCTTTCACCCTGCCTGTATTATCTGCTGTAGCCATCACCGTACCTATGGGACCATCTCCCGATATCTGTAATGTGATAAGATCATCTTCAGACTTAAGCATGGCTCCCATCATGGCTGCACCCGTAAGTGTCCTGCCAAGCGCGGCAGCGGCAACCGGACTCAAATCATGTCTTTTCCTTGCTTCTTCCACCGTAGCTTTACTGTATGCTCCGAATGCTCTTATATGTCCGTCCTTTGTCACGGCTCTTACTATATAATCTTCCACTTATTTCTCCTTATTTACCGTTTTCTCCGGCCACCACATATACGCGCTCACTGTCGTCACTTACAGGTTTACCGGTATCCGCATCCATAAACTCTACGATCTTAAGTCCGGATCTTTCAAGCAGATCCCTCATCTCATCGGAAGTATATCCTCTCTGTGCATGAGTCTCCATACTTTTCCTGAACAGGTCACCTTCCTTTATAAAAAGCGTAAGGTCATATTCATTTATATGTGTCTCTTCATCATAGAAGTTTTCCCAGATAAAGCTGCAATCCTCACGATTCTCGGCAATAACCGTATCCCCTATGACATCCCTGTATTTGTGCGTCGTATTAAAATCAAATATGAATATTCCGCCCGGATCAAGGTAATTATTGACAAGTTTGAATGTATGAAGCAGGCTGTCAGGATCAGTCAGATAATTAACACAGTCACATACCGATACAATAGCTCTTACGGTCCCATAGAGTTCAAACTCCGTCATATCCTGACACAGATAGAGAATGTCGTGTTCAGCACCTGACTGTAAATCCCTCTCCTTTGCAACAGCCAGCATATCTTCCGATGCATCTATGCCTATCATGTCATAACCAAGTGCAGATAGCCTGCGGGTGATCGCCCCGGTACCACAGCCAAGATCCGCTATGAGCCCATCATCAATCGCATATTCTTTTAACGTATCATGTATACGTCCTGTCCATGCATCATATGGCGTATCTTCCATAAACAGGTCATATACACCTGCAAAATCTCTATAAATATCCATTGATAAACTCTTTTAAGAATGCAATAAAGGCATCCATTTCCTCGTCCGTACCTATGGATATGCGCAGATGATCGCTTATGCGCCTCTTATCCCACCATCTGACATATATCCCCGCTTGTTTGGCGGCTTTGAATATGTCCGCAGCCGCTATCTCATTATGCGAAGCAAATATGAAGTTGGACTTGCTGTCAGGGAAGGTAAATCCAAGTGCGGTAAGCTCCTTTTTCATTCTCTCACGTGTAGCTATGACTTTACCGCGAACCTCCTTAAGATAATCCATATCTTCAAGTACCGCCACACCTGCCGCCACGGTCAGTCTGTTCATGGTATATGAATTGATCGAGAACTTGACATCGTTCATATACTTTATCAGCTTTTTATTTCCGAAAGCCATTCCTATACGGGCACCCGCCATGCAGAATGATTTGGAAAAAGTCTGGACGACTAAGAGATTGTCATATTTATCGATAAGCGGAAGCACGGAACGGGCACCGAAGTCCACATATGCCTCATCTATGATCACGATACTGTCAGGATTATTGCTTATGATATATTCAAGATCTTCAACGGATTTCTCACATCCTGTGGGCGCATTGGGATTGGGGATCACTATGCCGCCGTTGGTCCGCAGATAATCGTCCTTCTTAATTCTGAAGTCATCATCAAGCGGTATCGTCATATATGGAATATTGTAAAGCTCGGCCCATACATCGTAAAAAGAGTAGGTGACATCCGGAAAAATGATAGGTGTCCTTCCGTTAAAGAATGTCATAAATGCCACGGCAAGTACGTCATCACTGCCCACACCCACAAATATCTTCTCTTTATCTACACCATATACTTCGGAAAGCTTATCCCTAAGTTCACCACCATGGACATCGGGATAAAGTCTGAGATCATCTGTATCATAATGAGACAGTACCTCGGCCACCTTGGGTGACGGAGGATATGGATTCTCATTGGTATTAAGCTTTATCACCCTGCCCGTGGGCTGTTCTCCCGGAACATACGGTATAACCTTTCTTACGTTATCTTCCCAACTCATATGGTTCTCCTCAAAAGATTATTTGTCTATCAAACATTACGCATTTAAGAATACCACAATTAAGCGTGTTTTCCAACATGCTTAAACCTTAATTCAGTATGATATTACATGCTCTACTGATAATCTTAAGACTGTGCGCGATCCGCTCTGAATATGCCCGCTTTCTTAGTCACGATGATAAAGCAGATAACATGAGCGAAAAACGTCAAAAACCAGGAAATCGGATAAGAAACATAGAGTGATTCCGGCGTATGAAGCGATCTGAATATCGTGAATATCCACAATATCCTAAACCCGCAGGCCCCAAGCAAAGACACTATCATGGGCATGATCGAATAACCCATTCCGCGAAGGGTACCGACCATCACATCCATCATACCGCAGAGATAGTAGGTTAACATAATTACAAGCATTCTTCTGAGCCCAAACTGTATCACATCAGCATCGGAGGAATAAAAAGCTAAAAGCCTGCCGCCAAAAACATAAGCCAGCGCACCCATTGATGCGCCTGTGATGAATACACAGCCAAGGCAGGTTAACATAATCTTCTTCACTCTGCCATATTGTCTGGCGCCCATGTTTTGTCCGGTAAAGCTGATGGCCGACTGTGAGAATGCGTTCATGGAATTGTATATAAAGCCCTCGATATTCATGGCCGCCGTATTGCCTGCTACTGCGACTGCACCGAAGGAATTGACCGAAGACTGTATGAGCACGTTGGATATCGAAAAGATGGCTCCCTGAAAGCCGGCGGGTAAACCGACATGGGCTATCCTTATCACTATATCCTTATAAAGCTTAAGCTGCTTTAAATCCAGTCTGATAACACTGTCAGAGCGTATGAGCACCCTGATCACCAGAATGGCTGATACTGCCTGAGATATATTGGTAGCCCAGGCCACGCCCCTGACTCCCATGCCGAAGATCGCCACAAATATCACATTCAGGATAACATTGATCCCCCCGGCAAATGTCAGATAGTATAATGGCCGCTTGGTATCACCGACCGCGCGAAGGATGGCTGCCCCAAAATTATATAAGAGCATGACCGGCATACCCAGGAAATAAATCCTGAGGTAATCAGAAGAATGATCTATTATCTCTGCAGGCGTATCCATAAGTTCAAGCAAAGGTCTTGATACGCTGATCCCAAGTACGCATAAGAAGATTCCGCAGATAATGGCCAACATCACGGAGGTATGCACGGTCTGTGACACCTCTTTTTTCATACCCGCACCATAGAAATGTGCAATGGCGACATTGGTACCTACCGCAAGACCCATGAACACGTTGATAAGGAGATTGACAAGCGAACTCGTCGCTCCAACTGCTCCAAGTGCCATACTGCCCGCAAATCTGCCGGCCACGATCATATCCGCAGCATTGAAAAGCAGCTGCAATATGCCCGATGCCATGAGCGGAAGCGTGAATATTAAGATCTTGCTAAGGAGCGGACCGTTACACATGTCCATCTCATATCTTTTATCTGCCATAGTGAATAAATTGACGGATACCGTCATCCGCCACTGTGCTATAATGCTATAATGAGTAATGAAACAATTGTGCGCTTAACCACACGGGATGTCAAGCGCGAAAGGAAGCAATATGGGTATATTATATGACGCCAGAAAAATAAAAGCACTTGAGTATCTTAATGAACTGAGCGAATATGCAGGTCTTTCTTCTGAGTGGGCCGACAGGCTGTGGACAATGATGCTTACCGACAACGATCTGTATGATGAGTTTGTATATTACCTCGAACATCATACTTTTCGGGATGAATATAAGATAAGCGGCTACTCTCTCTCTGATATATATGTGTGGCAGATGGATAAGTATAATCTGATCCGGGAGATCGGCAAGAATCCCGAACACTGCAATAAAGAGACAATGGTCTTAAATGCATTCATGACCATGGCACAGATGAAGTCTGACCCCGAGGAATATGTAAAGCGCTTGGAAAGCGGCCGCGGCAACGACCTGATACCGTAGACACTGATCACCCCTTGCCACACTTCTGTGCCAAGGGGTGATTTATGCTTCATATTAGCGGGATATTTTCTTAACTATATTGACATCGAACGTACGTTCTGGTATCCTATTATTGGGCATTGCCAAAACGGTAAGCGGTTCGCCTTTCGCCGGATGGATCATCCGAGAACTCCCTGAAAGGAGCGATTGTATGGGAAATCTTAAGAAAGGTCACTATCAAGTAGTTCTATGTTATTATGGACTATCCTCGGTACGTTGGCATCAATTGCGGGACTTATCCTGACAATAGTATTCCACATCAAGGATAAATATAATCATAAAATGAAAGAAAGCAACCGCCAGTCGCAAGGTTAGTTGCTTTCTTCGAAACCAAT
>JAILKC010000118.1 GCA_024694055.1 Lachnospiraceae bacterium
TACGTATGAACCTTCAGTTCTTCGCTCACAAGAAGGGAGTCGGATCCACCAAGAACGGCAGAGATTCCGAAGCCAAGAGACTTGGAGCCAAGAGAGCAGACGGACAGTTTGTTAAGGCCGGAAACATATTATACAGACAGCGCGGTACTAAGATACATCCGGGTAATAACGTAGGACGCGGCGGAGATGATACATTATTCGCACTTGTTGATGGAGTTCTCAGATTCGAGAGACTCGGCAGAGATAAGAAGCAGGCATCTGTATATCCGGTTGAGAAGTAATACCAGCATTTATGGCTCCGAACATATTGTCCGGAGCCTTTTTACTTTATGATTTGTGTATTTGAAAGAGGTAATCGATGTTTGCGGACAGAGCAACGATATATGTCAGAAGCGGCAAGGGAGGAGACGGACACGTATCCTTCAGAAGAGAAAAATATGTGCCTAACGGCGGACCGGACGGCGGAGACGGCGGCAATGGCGGAAGCGTGATCCTTAAGGTTGATAACGGGGTCAATACTTTGGCCGATTACAGGCATGTACGCAAGTACAAGGCCGAGGATGGCGAGGAAGGCCGCAAGAAGAACTGCCGTGGCAAGAACGGACAGGATATTGTGCTTAAGGTTCCGGCAGGAACTGTAGTAAAAGAAGCTGAGACTGACAAGGTGATCGTCGATATGTCCGGAGACATGACTGAATATGTCCTGCTTACGGGCGGCAGAGGCGGCAATGGCAATCAGCATTATGCCACCAGTTCGATGCAGGCACCCAAATATGCACAGCCCGGTCAGCCGGCCAAGGAACTTAATCTTAAGTTGGAACTTAAAGTCATAGCAGATGTCGGACTGGTAGGATTTCCCAATGTCGGAAAGAGTACATTCCTTACAAGGATATCCAACGCAAGACCCGAGATTGCCAATTATCACTTTACGACTTTAAGTCCGCACTTGGGCGTGGTCGATCTTAAAGATGCACCGGGATATGTTGTTGCTGATATTCCGGGACTCATAGAAGGTGCGGCAGAAGGTATCGGACTCGGACATGAATTTTTAAGACATATAGAAAGAACAAGAGTTATAATACATATAGTGGATGCTGCGGGAAGTGAAGGCAGAGATCCGATAAGCGATATATATGCCATTAATAAGGAACTTTCGCTTTACGATGAGAAACTGGCTGGGCGTCCGCAGATAATAGCGGCAAATAAGCTTGATCTGATAGATGGATCGAATGGATTTACCAAAGAAGAGATCATGGACAGGCTTAAGGCTGAATTCGAACCCAAGGGATATATGGTATATCCCATGAGTGCAGCCACAGGCGAAGGTATTAAGGATATCCTGTATAAGGTTCGTAACATGCTTGACGGACTTGACGATACTCCGGTAGTCTTTGAACCCGAGTTTTTCCCTGATGAAGTCAGTACGTACATTGGCGAGCCTTTCACAGTTATATATGATCCCGAAGAGGATGAGTATGTCGTTGAAGGCCCGAGGATCGAGAAGATGCTTGGATATACCAATCTTGAAAGCGAGAAAGGCTTCGTGTTCTTCCAAAAGTTCATGAAGGAGAATGAGATTCTTGATAAACTCGAAGCACTTGGATGCGGCGAGGGGGACACTGTCAGGATGTACGGACTTAGATTTGATTATTATAAGGAGAGCGAATGACAAGCAAACAAAGGGCGTATCTTAAGGGCCTTGCAATGAATATCGATCCTGTCTTTCAGGTGGGTAAAAGCAGCATAACCCCGGAATATACCGAGGCCATAAGAGAAGCGTTTAATACCAAAGAACTTATTAAGATCGCAGTTTTAAAAAACTGCATGGATGATCCGAAAGAGATAGCGAATGTTTTGGCTGACCGCACCGGATCGCAGGTAGTTCAGGTGATAGGCAAAAAGATCGTATTATATAAGCCTGATAAGGATAAGCCCAAGATCATTTTGCCAAAGTGATATGCGGGAATATTTTTACGGTGTTTGCAGGGGTAATGAACGGAGACGGGTATGGGCAAAAAAGTAGGTATTTTAGGCGGAACGTTTAATCCGATACATTTGGGACATCTGATATTGGCTGAGCATGCGCTTTGTGAGTATCATCTGGATGAGATCCTTTTTATACCGACAGGTATATCTCATTTTAAAGGGCCGGATGTCGTGTTAGACAAGAAGATCCGCGTAGCCATGACCGGAGGCGCGATAGAGGACAATCACGGATTTGCATTGTCTACGATTGAGACCGACAGACCTGGCAACTCATACACTTTCGAGACTTTGGAGATACTTAAGACGACCAACCCGGACACGGATTATTATCTGATACTCGGAGCAGATACGCTTTTTCAAATCGAACAGTGGATGCATCCTGAGATAATCATGATGAATGCCAAGATATTAACGGCTGTCAGAAAAGGCCAAAGTACGGAAGAACTTAAGGATAAAGCCGCCGAACTTATGCGCAAGTTCGGAGCGGAGATATATGTACTTAAGACCCCGTATATCGATATATCTTCCACGGATATCCGTAACAGGATCAAGGAAGGAAAGAGTATCAGATATATGGTGGCCGACAGGACGCTTGAATATATTGAAAAACATGGGCTTTATAAAGACTGAGTCGCCCGGTTTTTTGAGGAATGGTTGACATAACAATAATATGGATAATAGAGAAATAACAGAGATCATATATAAGAGCCTTGATATGCATAAGGCGGATAACATTCGCGTGATAGATATAAGCAATGTATCGATTATGGCGGATTATTTCGTGATAGCTTCTGCGGGCAATATCAATCATGTGCATGCATTGTGTGACTATCTTGAAGATGATATGCGTAAGGCAGGACTTCACTATTCGCATATAGAGGGCTATGATGCTGCCAATTGGATACTTATGGATTACGGCGATATAGTGGTACATATTTTTGATGCTTCAAGTCGTGATTTTTATGATCTTGAACATGTATGGCGAGATGGCAGTATGATAGAGATGGCATGATGTTGTAAGTTTTGCAACGGGCAGGATGGAGGCAATATGAGTTTATATGCTGATTATACCGATATAACCGGTCTGCTTTTTGACAAACTGGATAAAAAAAGATTCCTGCACACGCTAGGTGTAGCCGGAACCGCAGCCTGCATCGCTATGAGTCAGGGATATGATATTCGTAAGGCATATCTTGCCGGACTTTTGCATGACTGTGCCAAATATATGGACGATTCGGAGTATGTTGAATACTGCGAAAGGCATGATATCGACATGGAAGATGTTGAGGTGTCCAATCCGGGACTTTTGCATGCCAAGGTTGGCGCATATCAGGCACATAAGAAATACGGTATCGTGGATGGAGATGTTCTTGCTGCCATCAGATGGCATACCACGGGACGCCCCGGTATGTCTGAACTTGAAGCGATAGTTTTTTTGGCTGATTATATCGAACCAGGCAGATCTCATGATCCGGACCTTCCTGCCATTCGCAAAGAGGCGTTTGAGGATATCAATCAGGCTATATATCATGTATATCGCAATACCATGATGTATCTTAGGGATTCGGATAAAATACTTGATCCCACTACTGAGATGGCTTACAGATACTATGAAGATAAAGTATCAAATTTGGACTGAATGTCCTGACAATATATGAATTTGTCACCCGTAAAAATTGTTTTTGCGGGTGCTTTTTTATTTTTCGAATTTTCTTGAAAATGCCGCAAATACACGTGTGATGTATGTTTACTTCTATTGACACGTGCTTTTTAATTGAATAAAATAGTTATATATGAATACTGAATTTGTTGCATATTATAATAACTACACACCGGTAGGAGATGTCCTTACGCTTGCCATATGTATGGTTTTTGTCATACTTATCAAGACTACATACATCAATCGTACGAAGAATTTCTACTACCTCAAGGCAATGATCATTCTGCTGTTTACAGCCGGACTTTCGGATCTGTTATATAATGTTTCAATGAATCATATCGGAGAGATTCCGCCGGTTTTGCATTATATACCGAGAGCCATGGTACATTTGACCATTTTTGCCAACCTAATGCTCTATGTACTGTATATGAAAGAGCCCATGAACCTTGAGGAGAGGAGTAATAAGAGATATTTTATCACGGCTCTTATAGGATATGTTGCGGTTGCGGCTTTTGAGATCATAGGACCGATTGCGCATATCGGTTTTTATATTGATAAAGATCTGAATATCCACAAAGGTTTTCCGATCTTTCCGGTTGGATATGTGTTTTATGTAGGGATGGTGCTGTTCCTTTTTATCAGATATCATGACAGACTGTTTAAACAGGTGTTTAATGCGCTGTTTTTTACGATCCTGGTATCCATGCTCATCGTATTCTTGCAGCAGAGGCATGGACAGTCATCGTATACGGTTGTGACATTCACATTCCCGATATATGCTCTTTTGTACCTTGTACATTCGAATCCATACGACATAGAGAGCGGAGCGCTTGGCAGGAATGCGTTTTATGACTATATCAAGAACAGTCACGATCGCAAGAGGCCTTTACTCATCATGAGCCTTTTGCTCGAAGATTATGACAGTGCGAATAATGGTTATTCTCTTGAATTTATCAGTATCATACGATACTTTGTTGTACATTTCTTTAAGGGGACTACACTTTTTGAGATGTCAGGCGGACGTAAGATCCTTGTGGCCGATATCAACAAGAATCCGGACTACAGGGAGGCTGCGGAAGCGGCGGTTGAGCAGTTCAAAAAAATGTATCCTTTGTATAAGATAGACTATAAGATCGTTGCGGTTGAGGCCAATGATGAGCTGCGTAAAGGCAGGGATTATCTTACTTTGCTTGAGTTCATAGAGGATAAGATGCCTGAAAACGGCATTCATTTTGCCGACGAAAAAGATATAAAGAGATATCTTGACAGCAGATATATCTTGAGTGAACTTGCGGATATTCATGATCGAATGGATCTTAATGATCCCAGAGTCGAGGTATATTGCCAGCCTGTATTCAATATAAAAAAAGGTGTATACGATACGGCCGAAGCCCTTATGAGGCTTAAACTTCCCAAACTCGGGATGGTATTTCCGAATGTATTTATTCCCATAGCCGAGAAGAATAATTATATCCGTACCCTCACCAAGATCATTCTTAACAAGACCTGTATTCAGATCAAGAAGATGCTTGATGAAGGATATGCTGTCAAGAGAATATCGGTCAATTTTTCGGTATTTGACGTTCGCGAGAATGACTTTTGCCATATGGTTGAGACTATCATCACCAATGCCGGCATATCATTCAGCAATATAGCCATCGAGATCACTGAATCTCAGAATGAATCGGATTTTGAAGTGGTTAAGGAGAAGATCAATGCTTTAAAAGGCAGCGGCATTAAGTTCTATCTTGATGATTTTGGCACCGGATACAGTAATTTTGAGCGTATTATGGAGCTTCCGTTCGATATCATAAAATTCGACAGATCCCTTGTTATCGCATCAAGCTCCGATGATAAGTTAAAAGCCATGGTTTCGCACATTGCCAAGATGTTCAATGATATGGATTATGCGGTATTATACGAAGGTATAGAAGATGAAGCCGATGAAGCCAGATGTATGGATATGAGCGCCAAATATCTTCAGGGATATAAGTATTCCAAACCCATACCTATAGAGAAACTTACAGATTATTTTGCCAAGACGGTCTGACAGGGTGGATCATCCTGATACATGGACTGCAGAACGGAGAGTATATGAATACGATCATCACAATAGGAAGACAGTTTGGATCGAGAGGAAGAGAGATCGGCCGTAAAGTGGCTGAGTATTACGGGATTCCTTTCTATGACAAGGATCTTATCACCAGAGCCGCCAAAGAGAGCGGATTCTGTGAAGAGATGATAGAGGTACATGATGAGAGACCAACGAGTTCCTTCCTCTATAATCTTGTTATGGATACATATTCTTTTGGGTATAACAGTTCTTCCTTTATTGATATGCCTATAAGCCACAAGATATTCTTGGCACAGTTTGATACGATCAAGAAAGTGGCCGCAGAAGGACCTTGCGTTATAGTTGGAAGATGTGCCGATTATGCTTTGTCGGAGAGAGATGACGTTATCGATCTGTTCATATATGGGGATGAACAGGCCCGTATTGATTCCATAGCCAAACGATATGAGCTAAGCCGTGATAAAGCCAAGGATATGGTCAATAAGAAGGATAAGCAGCGCTCGAGCTACTACAATTACTATTCGTCCAAGAAATGGGGCAGGGCGGACAGTTATAATCTCTGTATCGACAGTTCTGTATTCGGTATAGAAGGAACGGTAAAGATGATCATACATGCCGTAGATGATTTCGAGGAGAGCAGGAAGAATAGATAGACGTTTTTGATCTTACCTGTGATCCTGCAAGACTTGGATTTTAGGGCATCGTTGTATTTGGACGGGGGTATAATATGATAGAGATCATTATAGATGAAGCGTCTGCTTTCGGGCGAGTGGATAAATACATACAGAGATTACTGCCTGGCGCTCCCAGGGGACTGCTATATAAGCAATTTCGTAAAAAGAATATTACATTAAATGATGCAAAGATCGTTGGTAATGAGATCATACATGCCGGCGATACTTTGCATTTCTTTTTTTCCGATGAGACCTTTGAGAACTTTAAAAGCGGTAAATTCAAAGGCGGCAATGATAATGTGCCCGATGCTGCAGATATAGACATCAATATTAATGAACTTTTTGAAAGTGTAACGGCACAGAAAGCGCTTGAAGCCGAGGTTGAAGGCAGGATGGCTTTTGATACGTTCGGCGCTAACAGCGCTGGCATTATTTATGAGAATGAACATATCCTGATCATGAATAAACCTGCAGGTATACTTACACAGAAGAGCAAAGCGGGAGATTTAAGCCTTAACGAATGGATGCTTGGATATCTGATGCGCAAGCTGCAGATAGATGGAAGTTCGATGATGCATTTTAAACCTTCCGTTCTTAATCGTTTGGATCGCAATACTTCGGGCATAGTTCTGGCGGGTAAGACTTTGTATGCTGCCAAGCTTATAAGTAAATTATTACAGGACAGAACCTTATATAAGTACTATCGTACTCTTGTATTCGGACGTTATCCGGAGAATGATGAGGTGCTTATGGGTTATCATTCGAAGAATTGGATGACCAATATGGTCAATGTCATGACTGAACAAGTCAACGCTGAAGGTGCCCATAAATACGAGATTATCCAGACAGGCATCCGATATCTCACCACTTATGAGACCTCACAATATGGACCGATAAGTGAGCTTGATGTGTCACTTATAACAGGTAAAAGCCATCAGATCAGAGCTCATTTGTCTGCAGTTGGTTATCCGATAGTGGGCGATGCCAAATACGGCAATCAGACTCTTAATGATAAGGTATCTTTGTGTGGAATCAAATCTCAGCTTCTTCATGCATACAGGGTTGCATTTCCCAAGGATGTTGACGAGAAACTTGGGTTGGAACAGGCATATTTTGAGACTGAGATACCTCGCGAATGGTACAACAGACTCGGAATAGATCAGATAAAGGTGGAGAATAATGGCTACGTGGAAGAGTAGAGGCTTAAGAGGATCGGTACTTGAAG
>JAILKC010000132.1 GCA_024694055.1 Lachnospiraceae bacterium
CATCTGACGCCCATATCAAATCTTACGTTGGTCGCCATATCCGGAACAGCTCTTTTTAGTTTGGTATTATCAAAAACAACAGATACTGATTTGTCACCAGCAAGTGAGCCTGTATAATCAAATCCGAATTGATCACCCACGGCACGTAAAAAATCTGTCGACACATGATAAGCATTAAGCTTCACCCCAAGAGCATCTGCAATGGTCTGATATATCTGATCCCATGTCAGTGTCTCATCGGATGTGATCTGAAAAGCCTCTCCTATGGCATGTCTGTTACCCATAAGTCCGGTATATCCGATGGCAAAATCTCCGTTCCAGGTAAGTGTCCACAGACTGCTTCCGTCTCCCTGAATGATAACCGGCTTTCCCTCCTGCATACGTTTTATCACCTGCCAGAATCCATTCTTTCCGTGTACACCGATGGGTATGTTCCTCTCATCATACGTATGGCTGGGTCTTACAATGGTCACCGGGAAGCCCTTCTCTTTATACATCTTCATCAGATATTCTTCACACTCTATCTTATCCCTGGAGTACTGCCAGTACGGATTGGCAAGCGCAGTACCTTCGGTGATGATATAACTTGACGTAGGCTTATGATATGCCGATGCAGAACTTATATAGATATACTGCTTTGTCCTTCCCTCAAACAGACGTACATCACGCTCCACCTGCTTAACATGAAAACCAATGAACTCACATACACAGTCAAACGTAGCATCCCCCAACTTTTCAAGCACAGTCTGTTCATCATCGATATCAGCCGTGATCTGCTTTACCCCTTCAGGCAGTACATGCGCACGGTTACCTCGATTCAACACCCATACTTCCCAGTCAAGTACATCAACCAGCCGCTTTACCACCGCAGTACTGATCGTCCCCGTTCCGCCGATAAACAACGCCCTTTTCTTACTCATGCGACCCTCCAATCCATATAACCTGCTTCTCCCTGCAGGAACCCTATGGAACAATTATACCAAAAATCGGATTAATTTAGTCATTCTTTGTCGATAATCTACGAATTTAGCGTATCATTTATTTTTCCGATCAAATCAATAGGCGACCATTATCCGGGAAATTAAGAGCCGGAATATATCATGATATATCCCGGCTTTGGTACATTGGTTATTCAAGTAATACTCGCCCGATACCCCCCGCCACCTGATCCAGTTCCTCTTCCGTAAGCTCCATCCCTGCTTCCTTGATGATCTTCTTTGCTTCTTCCTGATTCTCAGCCTTTTCGACCTTATCCTTCAGTTCTCCTACAAGTTTCATAGCAATTTCCTCCTTTTCTTGATTTTGGGCACAAAAAAACACACTCTACGCGGCTTCTATCCGCATAAAGCGTGCTTTAGGGTTCACATTATTAAAATGAAAAAAGGACAGAGTTATCTCATCTGTCTGTCTGTCTGTCTGTCTGTCTGTCTGTCTGTCTGTCAAATTATGAATTATGTAAACCATATTGTAAACCCCATATAATACACGGTGACCATCTATATCCTATTATACGATAGAGTCTAAGATACGGCGACAAAATATTCTAAATCGTAAATTGCCAAAGTAAATGCACCTCCTGCGCTATACTAAACGTGCAAGGGCAAACGTGCAGTTACCTTGGCAAGTGACCACCATCATATATTTTTATTGTACTATTACTCAATGTATGTTCTGGCTCGTTGTAGTCCTCACTACTGACTAATACGTTATTATCATCATAACCCTACATAAATTATACATAAACGCGTTACTACCTGCAATAAATAACACTTGCGATTATTTCTCATATTGTTTATGTATCCTAATAAAGCCTCATGTGAATTTCATCATCAGCTATAGTATGCCTTGTGTCCATATAAGGATCTCTTTCATCAAATCTCTTTGACTCCACCCTATACTCTGTCATTCTGTTACCTGCATATTCCATCTCAACATCTGGACGTATCTTGATCCTCTCCAATTCAACAGTCTCACGCTCTTCAAGTAGTATCTTCGACTCCGCGGCGGCGTACTCTTCGCGGAGTTCTTCCCGTCGCTTCATCATATCGGAGATTTTCTTTCCGAGCTCGTTCGAGTACGTCCTGAGTCGGGCGATCTCTTTTTC
>JAILKC010000149.1 GCA_024694055.1 Lachnospiraceae bacterium
GACAACAGGCAGTTCATGCAGGCACTTCGCAAGTTGAGACAGTTCTCGAGCAAACTGGATATTCCCAAGACGGAACTTGATATAGACGGAACTGTTGATAAGACCTGCAACAACGGCGGAATGCTTCAGATCGTGATGGAAAAGCCGCGTAAGAATACGGTCAAACTGCTTTTGCTCATGGACAGCGGCGGTACGATGATTCCATACAGTTCTCTTATGAATGAACTGTTTCAGTCCGTGAACAAATCCAATCATTATAAAGACGTTAAAGTCTATTATTTTCATAACTGCATCTATTCCAAACTGTACAATACACCTGAGTGTGAAAATGGTGACTGGATAGATACGGAGTGGATGTTCCGCAATCTGGACAGCGATTATAAAGTGATCATAGTCGGTGATGCTGCAATGGCTCCTGAGGAACTTTATTCGGAGACCGGTAATTACAGAGGCCCCAATGGCGGATTGTCCGGATGGGATTGGCTTAATCTTTTAAAAAGGCACTATAAGCGGATCGTGTGGATGAACCCAAAGATGGCCCCGGGACGCGCTCCATGGAGAGAAGCAGAGACGGCAGTCAAGACACTTTTTCCCATGTACATGCTCACGGTTAAAGGGCTTAATGAAGCCATGACCACGCTAATGACAGGAAAGTAGTGTCTTTTTCGTGAGAAAAAGGAGCGGTTAACATAACATATCCGCAAGCTCAATATATGGTGTTCGCTTGTTGACAACGGCACTAAGTGTTGATATGATGGGGATGTGTTTTGATTTTCATATCACATATCTATGAAGGAGGGTATAAAGAGTATGGAAAAGTTATTTAAGCTCAGCGAGAATAACACCAATGTCAAGACCGAGATACTTGCCGGATTGACTACATTCATGACGATGGCTTACATCGTTGCACTTAATCCCAATCTTTTGACGGGATTTGATATCGGTTCACCCCTGTGGAATGGTGTGTTCCTTGCAACATGTCTTGCGTCAGGTATCGGTACGATCTGCATGGCTTTTCTTGCCAACAAGCCTTTTGCAATGGCTCCCGGCATGGGACTTAACAGCTTCTTTGCGGTAGTAGTCGGCAATATCGTTGCCATTACCGGTACAAGTTACGTTGTTTCATTCCAGGCAGCTCTGGGCATCATTCTTATTGAGGGTGTAATCTTCATCATCCTTTCAGTATTGAATGTAAGAGAGAAGATAGTGGAGGCTATTCCTCTCGGAATCAGACTCGGTATTGCACCGTCTATAGGTCTTATGCTTATGAACATCGGCTTCGGTTCCAATGTCGGAGTATACGATGAGAGCGGCAATGCCAATTATGTTATGAGTGGCTTCTTCGGAGCACTTACACCTTCGTTCCTTAAGAATTCAATGGGCGGAAGCTACAGCATAATGGTTCTTACGGTTATTACGATCTTTGTAGGTCTTTTTGCGATCATCATCCTTGCACATCACGGTGTTAAGGGAGCGGTTTTGCTTGGTATGCTCATCGCATCTGTAGTATATTGGGTAGGAGACCTTATCCTGGGTATCAATCCTTTTGCTTCACTCGCAACAGCATCTTTTGCACCGCCTTTTGCTGATATGGCCAACACCACACTGTTCAAGTTCGATTTTGCGACTCTGTTCCAGATCGGCTGGTTTGCAGTGATCACTTTGGTTATTACATTCTGCATCATCGACATGTTCGATACTATAGGTACATTGGTAGGTACCGCATCAAGAGCCGGCATGCTCGATAAGGACGGCAAGATGCCCAATATGAAGGAGGCACTTACTGCCGATGCTATCGGTACTATCTGCGGTTCATGCACAGGTACTTCTACCGTTACCACATTCATTGAGTCTGCATCAGGCGTTGAAGCAGGTGGACGTACAGGTCTTACAGCACTTGTTACAGGTATCGTATTCCTGTTATGCATGTTCCTTGCTCCCATAGCAGCCATCATTCCTGCGGCAGCTACATCGGCAGCTTTGATCTATGTCGGAATACTGATGCTCTCAGGACTTAAGAATATTAACTTTAACGATATCTCACAGACTGTTCCTGTATTCATCATGCTGATAGCTATGCCTATATCAAGCTCTATCGGACATGGTATCGGACTTGCACTCATATCTTATGTAGTGATCAAGCTCTTTACAGGCAAGAGCAAGGAAATATCAGTACTTACATATGTGCTTGCAGCTATATTCCTTATTAAGTTCTTCTTGGTAGTATAGTTTTGAATTGATCAATGCCCGGTGTCGTGTGATGCCGGGCGTTTTTCATATAACATGAAAACAGAATAAAATTCGTGCTATATGAAAAGCGTTTTTGACGTATGACGGTTATGGATAAGATTTCAGATAAAAAAAGAGATATATTGCCGGATATCATCAGGGGATTTGCCATTATACTCGTGGTATGGGGTCATTGCATACAGGAGGGTAACGGGGCGGATTTCAGTGCCCGGATGTTGTACTTTGATGATAAACTCTATCAGTTCATATACAGTTTTCATATGCCGCTCTTTGCGCTTATTGCCGGATATTTTGCATATTCTTCCATGAAAAGGGCAACAGACAATAAAAAGGCGTTTTCGCTTTTGAGGCGACGGGTATCCCTGTATCTTATACCGATAGTCTTTTGGACGCTCACGGAATATGTGCGTGAGATGGTTGTCATGATGCGCCTTGGAGTGGAGCATGCGACGGGTTTTGACATCGTCCCTGATTTTATTATAAGAGTACTTTGCAATCACTGGTTTTTGTGGGCGATGATATTCTGTTTTGCGGTGGTATGGGTCGTACATCTTTATCTTAAGGACAGTATTATCGTATATGTTCTTATGTTCGCGGCATTCCTTGTTATTCCCGATGGGATGAACCTGCATACATACAAGTATCTGCTGCCGTATTATTTATTGGCATATTATGCACACGGATTCTTTGAAGGCACTGTACGGATGCATTCCGGCATAAGCAGTATGTTTAAAAGACTGCAGCACTTTCATGGTGACAGACCGATCTTATTTACGGCACTGCTCGGAGTATTATTCTTGGCCTTGTTTTTATTATATGACCGCAGGGCTTTTATATATGTCAGCGGTTACCGCCTTGGCAAGAATATTTGGTATCTGCAGTTGGCCATAGATGCATACAGGTTTGTTATTGGACTTGCGGGAAGCCTGTTCTTTGTCTGTCTGTGGGAACGGATCACCGGAAGTATAAAGAAATGCAGATTCAATGTCCTGCGTGTTTTCGGACAATACAGCCTTGGGGTATACATTTTCAGCGGCTATCTGACTATTCTTGCTATGCGACACTTTACGGACGCCCTGCCGCCCAATGACTTAAGGACCATACTTGAGACATTGATCATTGCTCCGATCTCTTTATTTTTAACGGTCATTTTGGCTCATGTTCCGATCGCAAGACGCATTGTGGGCAGATGATCGGTTCGTAGCTGCATTTATTGACAAAACGGCAGTATCAATATAGAATGGGGCAAGAGATTTTAAGTCAGAAAGAAGAGGAATATTATGGGTATTTTTGAAGAACTGAAAGCAAGAGGACTTCTTGCACAGCTTACAGATGAAGAGAGGATAAGAGACCTTATCAATAACGGTAAGGCTACTTTTTATATTGGCTTTGATCCTACGGCGGACAGCCTTCATGTTGGCCACTTTATGGCGCTTTGCCTTATGAAGAGACTTCAGATGGCCGGCAATAAGCCTATCGCGCTTTTGGGCGGCGGAACAGGCATGATCGGCGATCCTTCGGGCAAGACCGACATGAGAAAGATGCTTACAAAGGAAGATATTGATCACAATATCGAATGCTTTAAGAAGCAGATGAGCCGGTTTATAGATTTTTCTGACGGCAAGGCATTGATTGTCAATAACGCCGATTGGCTGCTCAAACTTAATTATGTGGATGTTCTTCGCGAAGTCGGACCGTATTTCTCGGTTACCAATATGCTGAGAGCAGAGTGTTTTAAGCAGCGTATGGACAGGGATGGAGGATTGACTTTCCTCGAGTTCAATTACATGATCATGCAGAGTTATGATTTCCTTGAACTCTACAGAAGATACGGCTGTAATCTTCAGTTTGGCGGTGATGATCAGTGGAGCAATATGCTCGGCGGTAGAGAGCTCATAAGAAAGAAACTTGGCAAGAATGATGCGGAAGCCATGACGCAGACGCTTTTACTCAATTCCGAAGGCAAGAAGATGGGTAAGACTGTTAGCGGTGCAGTATGGCTTGATCCGAACAAGACCTCGCCGTTTGATTTCTACCAGTACTGGAGAAATGTAGCGGATGCCGATGTGCTTCGAATGATCAGAATGCTCACATTCCTTCCTCTTGAACAGATAGATGAGATGGATAAGTGGGAAGGTGCTGAACTTAATAAAGCCAAGGAGATACTTGCGTTTGAACTCACCAAGCTTGTGCATGGAGAGGAAGAGGCCAGGAAGGCGGAAGCCGGAGCAAAGGCACTTTTTTCCGGAGAAGGCGCTCTGGACATGCCTGTCGTTGAACTTAAGGATGATGATTTTAGAGACGGTAAGATAGATATACTGGGCCTGCTCGTTGCTTCAGGTCTTACCGCTTCAAGAAGTGACGCCAGAAGAGCGGTTGAGCAGGGCGGAGTATCCGTTAACGATGAAAAGATCACCGATATCAAGACTTTGTATTCGTCGGAGGAACTTAAAGGCGATGGAATACTTCTAAGAAGAGGCAAAAAGAGTTACAAGAAAGTAACATACTGAATTTAAGGATTTTTTACTTGAATAAAACCCTGCTTTTAGATATACTATACAAGGTTTAGGGAATTTATGAAAGGAAAGAGAAAAATGAAGAAAAAGCTTATAGTTCTTACGCTGTGTCTGACTTTAGGCATTTCACTTGCAGCATGCGGAGAGAAGGAAGATAAAGAGACTGTTAAGCAGGAGCCTGTTCAGGCAGAGATCATCCCTATAGATGAATCTGCAGAGCCTACTCCTGAGGAAGAGCCGGAGGAGGAGGAAGAAGCAGAAGTACTTCCCGAGGGCATGGTATACAGCGAACTTACCGGTCTTCCCATAGATGCATCACTTGAGAAGCAGAAGCCTATTGCGGCTATGGTGGATAATGAGAGCAAGGCATTGCCTCATTTTGGACTTAACACAGCAGATATCATATATGAGATGGTCAACAGTACAGCCAATGACCGCGTGACCAGACTTATGGTCGTATACAAGGATTGGGGCAATATAGAACAGCTCGGTTCAATTCGAAGCGTACGTCCTACTCATATCTGGGTAGCCGGTGAGTACAATGCGGTTATATGTCATGACGGTGGTCCGTTCTATATAGACCAGTATCTTGCACATGATTATGCACAGCATTTTTCAGGTATATTCTCACGTGTCAACAACGGCAAGGCGAGAGAGTTTACTGAATATATAGTTAAGGGAGATCTTGAGAAGGCATTCGAGAAATCATCTTATTCTACTGAGTACGATGATTATTATGAGGGACCTCATTTCAAGTTCTCTACACAGAGTAAGCAGATAGAACTTGAAGGCGAGGATGCGAAGGACATCGATCTTTCCGTCCCTTTCAAGCATAATAAGTCAGAACTTAAGTATGATGAGAGTCTTGGAGAGTATGTATACTATGTATATGGCTCAAGACATGATGATGGTAAGACCGGTGAACCCCTTACATTCAAGAATGTCATACTTCAGGAGGCAGGTCTTTTCCAACTTGACAAGAACGGATATTGTGCATACACGATGTTCGGCGATACAGGTAAGGGTGACGGATACTATATTACCAACGGTAAGGCAGTTAAGATCACATGGACCAAGACCGGTGAAAACAGTATCACACATTTCTTCCTTGAGAATGGTGAGGAACTTACACTTAATGCCGGCAAGACATACATAGGTATCGTTCCGGATGATTATTGGGATGGCGTTACGCTTAATTGATGATCTTTAGAATCTTTACCCCGGTCCGTATGGGCCGGGGTATTATAATAGAATCCAATGGAGGTGTAGTATGAACAAAGTTTATGAGAAGTTATTAAGCTGTGTTGACAGTGTGAGGAAGGTTACGGATTTTAAGCCCAAGGTAGCAATTGTACTTGGATCAGGACTTGGTAATTATGCAGATGATATCAAGATCGAGTGCGAGATAGATTATCATGATATAGAGGGATTTCCCATATCTACGGTTCCCGGTCATGCGGGCAAGTTCATATTCGGATATGTAGGTGAGGTTCCCGTAGTATGTATGAAGGGAAGAGTTCATTACTATGAAGGTTATCCCGTATCGGATGTCGTACTTCCTACCAGACTTATGAGAATGCTCGGAGCGGAGATCCTGTTCCTTACCAATGCATCAGGTGGAATCAACCTTGATTTCTCGGCAGGCACTTTTATGCTCATTACGGATCATATCAGTTGTTTTGCTCCCAATCCGCTTATCGGACCCAATATAGATGAACTTGGTACCAGATTCCCGGATATGTCCCATGTATATGATGAGGATTTAAGAGACATTATCAAGGATGTTGCAGCTACGGAAGGCATCACATTAAAAGAGGGTGTATATGCTCAGCTTACAGGACCGAGTTTTGAATCACCTGCCGAGATAAGAATGCTTGGCAAACTTGGAGTTGATGCGGTAGGAATGTCTACCGTGGTAGAAGCGGTTACAGCCAATCATATGGGCATGAAGATCTGCGGTATCTCATGTGTATGCAATCTTGCTGCAGGCCTTTCAGCTAATCCTCTTACACACGAAGAGGTTCAGGCCGCTGCCAATGAAGCAGCACCTAAGTTTAAGAAACTTGTAACCGAGGCTATCAAGAGATTCTGATATAAGGCCTGCTTAGCAGGTGACTTACTATGGAGGTAAGATGAAGAAGAGATTATATAATGCAAGAATACTCTCCATGAAGGAGAATGAAGAGATATATTTCGGAGAGGTCCATACAGACGGCAATCGTATAAGCTATATCGGCAAGGCGAATGGTGCACCTGCAGGACAGTCTTTTAATGAAGAGATTGACTGCGAAGGCAATGTGCTCATGCCCGGATTTAAGAATGCGCATACTCATTCCGGAATGACCGCTTTCAGATCTTTGGCGGATGATCTTAACTTACAGGATTGGCTTAATAATGAGATATTCCCCAGAGAGGCCAAGATGAGCGGAGAAGACTGCTATCATTTGACCAAGCTTGCCATTCTTGAATATCTTACAAGCGGTGTGACGGCTATAGAAGATATGTATCTTACGCCCGAGACCATTGCCGATGCATGTATCGAGATGGGTATGAGATGTGAGCTTGTATCGGGCCTTAATAAGTTCGGACCTACTCTTGATGTGCTTGAAGAAAGATACAATAAGCTTAATGGCAAACATCCTCTTATAGGATTTAAGATGGGACTTCATGCAGAGTATACCTGTGACAGGGAACTGCTTGAGAATACAGCAAAGCTCATAGCCAAGTACAAAGCTCCCATGTATGTACATATGTCTGAGACCAAGACTGAAGTGGACGGATGTATCGAGAGATACGGTAAGACACCGGTGGCTTTGTTTGATGAGCTTGGGCTCTTTGATTATGGCGGAGTCATATATCATGGTGTATGGACCACACCGGAAGATCGCGCCATTCTTAAAAAGCGCGGAGTGATGGTAGTATCCAACCCTGCTTCCAATGCCAAACTTGCCAGTGGAATTGCGCCTATCACAGATTACATTAAGGAAGGTATACCGGTAGGTCTTGGAACTGACGGACCGAGTTCCAATAACTGTCTTGATATGTTCAGGGAGATGTTCTTAGTATCGGCTCTTGGCAAGATAAAAGAAATGGATCCTTTGGCTGTTCCTGCTACGGAAGTTCTTAAGATGGCTACGGTGAACGGTTCAAAATCTCTGGAACATAAGGATACGGATGTGCTTGATACGGGTAAACTTGCGGATATCATCATGATAGACCTGCATCAGCCCAATATGCAGCCTGTGCTCAACATACCCAATAATATTGTATACAGCGGAAGCAAGACCAATATCAAGATGACCATGATCGATGGCAATATCCTCTACTACAACGGCGAGTTTAAGAACGTGGATGTGGATGAGATATACTCAAAGACTGAAGAGATAATGAACAGACTTAAATAACTTACAGGGAGATATTTTTTGGAGACACTGGTTTTGATCGGTATGCTCGGTGCCATAGCTTTGATCATGATATGCTATGGCACTTTTCATAACAAAAGACAGAGGGCATATAGGATAAAGTGTATAAAGGAATCTTACGGAACACCGTGCAGACGAAAGTACGTGGACGGAGAGTATGTTCATATTCCGGGATATCACTATAATCATCTGCAGAATGTGGATTTTAACATAGATGATATCACGTGGAATGATCTGGATATGGACAGGATATATCACGAGATGAATCGTACCCTGTCTTCGGCCGGAGATGAGTATCTCTATCATCTTTTAAGAAGCCCGCGCCTTCACTCAGATATGCGCCTTGAGGAAGTGATCACGTATTTTATGGATCATCCGGATGAGAGGCTTAAGCTGTCTGTTGCGTTAAGTGATATGGGGCGCACCGGTAAGTACAGTATATATGATTACATCAATAATCTGGATGTATTAAACGGACGTGACGTAAGAAAAGAGTATCTGCTTCTGATACTGTATGTCGCGGCCATAGCCTTTATGGCAATCTCAGGCAGTCCGGTCGGTGGTGTGGTGCTGGCTTTGGTTTTGATATACGCCGGAATCACATATTTTTCCGGAAAAAAGAAGATCGAACCTTATATCGTGAGTTTTTCTTATGTGTTCAGGCTGCTAAGTGCTGCAGGACAGATCCGTAAGTGTGGAAATGACGGTATCAAAAAAGAGATGGATGGATTGAAGGAAGCCTGTGACAAAATGGCGGGTCTTGGCAGATTCTCCGGCATAGTCATGTCAACCCCCTCTTCGGATCCATTACAGATACTGATGGACTATATTAAGATCTTTACGCATATCGATATTATCAGGTTCTACGGAATGCGTAAGCAGATAATGGATCATTCAAAAGATATAGATTTAATGCTTACCATCATAGGTTTTTTGGATGCATCCATCGCTATAGGATCGTACAGGGAGTATCTGGGTACATATTGTGTGCCGGATCTGACCGGAGATAAATATGAGGCGACAGGTCTGTATCATCCCTTGCTTTCAGATCCCGTGGCCAATGATGTATGTCTTGACAGAGGGATGTTGCTTACAGGATCCAATGCTTCGGGTAAGTCAACCATGCTTAAGACTATAGCGCTTTCGGCTTTGTTGGCGCAGTCTGTAAATACTGTGCCGGCAACATCGTATAAAGCTCCGGCCTACAGGATATATACATCCCTTGCAGTGAATGATGATATAATGCAGGGTGACAGCTATTATATGGCAGAGATCAAGTCGCTTAAGCTTATTGTCGATGAGGGAAAAGAAGAGGAGACTCCGATACTGGCATGTGTGGATGAAGTCCTTCGCGGCACGAACACAGTGGAACGAATATCCGCTTCTACCGTGATCATGAAGCAGTTATCCGAAGTCAACGGTCTGATACTTGCGGCCACTCACGACATAGAACTAACGGATCTTTTAGCAGATTGCTATGACAATTATCATTTTGAAGAACTCATAGAAGGCAGGGATATTAGATTCAACTATAAGCTTATGCCGGGTAAAGCCACATCCAAGAATGCCATAAGGCTTTTGTCGCTCACGGGATATGATGAGGAACTTGTAAGGGAAGCAAGTGATATGGCTAAAAGATATGAAGAGACAGGAGTGTTCAGTATATGAACGTGACCATATATACGGACGGGTCTGCCAGAGGCAATCCGAACGGCCCGGGTGGATACGGAACAGTAATAGAATATGTGGATCCCAAAGGAACGTTGCACACGAGAGAATACAGCGGCGGATATAAAAAGACCACCAATAACCGGATGGAGCTTATGGGTGTTATAACCGGACTTGAGGCACTTAACAGGCCGTGTGCGGTGGAAGTGGTATCCGATTCCAAGTATGTGACGGACGCATTCAATGAACATTGGGTGGATACTTGGGCCAGAGAGAACTGGCGCAGGGGTAAGAAGAATGAGGTTAAGAATATAGATCTGTGGCTTCGTCTTTTAAAAGCAATGGAACCTCATCAGGTACGTTTTACCTGGGTTAAGGGGCATGCGGGACATCCGCAGAATGAGAGATGTGATCATCTTGCCACGTCTGCCGCGGACGGAAGTGATCTGCTTGACGATGAGGGTGTGTGATGATACTATTTAGATAGTACGATTCGGATTATGTTATAGGAGAACATCATGGGCAGCAATGCAATTTCTTTTATCAATACCTTTTTATCATATGCACTTTTGTATGTAGTATTCGGCGCATGCGTGATAGCTGCAGTATTTGCAGGAATAGCAGTCAGAAAGCGTAAGAATCTCAAGGATGCGGCTGTTGGCGAGCAGACAGATGATGAGTCGCAGAAGTAGATTCTTTCATACCGCATAGGCGGAACAGACATATTAATCGACACAACAGGCCAACAGTTTTTGCAGGTATTTGCAGAAATTGTTGGTTGTTTTATTTTGAGAACGTTTTTTGCCGCATATAAATGGTATGTAATAGGCCTTGGGTACCAACAGTGCGTGACAACAAACTGGAAGTAGTTTATAATATTATTCAGATTCTTTTGGCGAAATCAATATAATTGAGTATACAATATAAGGATTGGGATAATGTTACAACTTCTTACGATTCATCAGCTTGATATCATGCTTGCGCTAAGCAGCATCTGTGGTATGACCACATTCTTCGTGTTTCTTTCGGATTCACTTACAAGAGGCAGAAAACAGGCGCTCATGACCGTTGAGATAGGCGGAATGCTGCTGCTTGTATCCGATATGCTCACATATATATATGCCGGAGATATGAGTACCTTCGGCTATTGGATGGTACGTGTCAGTAACTATCTTACATTTGCCCTGATGCCGATACTGATGTGCGGATTCACGTATTATATTCAGGATCTGCTCATGAATGAGGGCGGACTTACCATCATTCCCA
>JAILKC010000151.1 GCA_024694055.1 Lachnospiraceae bacterium
TACTAAAGCCTTTCTTCTGTTAACAGAAAGAGACTCGGGGAAACAGTCACGGCTGACAGCCACGATACCTAATTTGATCTTGGGAATGTTATTCATGTTAATCCTCCTTAAATGATTACCAACTTATTTTATTCTATGATGAATTACTCATCTAATAGTTACACTTTTTTATTGTCTTGTGTAAGTATTCGCCTATACGCTCACATTGGGACCGATAAGACCGATATGTGCACCAGCATCAAGACCACCCTCTGCATGACCGATAAGCCACTTATTCTTCGCTGTGATAAGTGCATCCTCATATCCTGCATGCTTGGCATCAAGAGGAAGATTGGTATCCTTGGGAAGTACAACTATGCACTTGAAATCTGCATCGCCTACGCTGCAAGGTGCGTAATGAAGTGTGGTCGCATAAAGTTCTACACCTACTCCCTTAGGGCAAAGGAACGCTTCGATCTTATTAGTGTCATAAGTAAAATCATCCGTGATATCCTGCTGAGATCCGATAAGAAGTATGAGGTCTGTGCAAGCTATATCGAGCTCTGATGATCTGTGATACTCAACAGCATTAAGCAAATGATTATGTCCATTGCAGTAACCAATCTGGATAGGAAGCTCACCGTAATAAACCGTCTGTAGCTTATCCATCAAAGATGTAGCTTCAAGATAGTCAACTGAAGGCTCATATACAACACCCTCAGGTAACGGAGACTGCTCCATGGCCTCGATAAGCTCGGTAAAATCTATCTCTGAGATCACCCTTCCATACTTACGAAATGCCGCATCTGTAACATTCTGAATCTTCATTTATTAACCTCCTTAAATATGTATCATTAACCAATGGCTTTGAAAATCGGTTTCAGTGCAGGATATATCTGCTTAAACTGCTGATATCTCTTCTCATACTTGGCAGTAAGTTCGGGATCCGGCTCCACGGTATCTACCACTTTTACAAGCTTCTGTGCAGCCTCTTCGACAGATGCAAACTCGCCACATGCAACTGCTGCAAGCATAGCTCCGCCATATCCGGGACCTTCTTCACTCTCGATGACATCTACCTTGATACCCAAGATATTGGCGATCATCTTCTTCCAAAGTGGAGACTTGGCACCACCGCCACAGATCTTGGTACGCTCAATCTTTATACCAAGAGACTTGGCCACTTCGAACGAATCCCTTAATGCAAATGCAACACCTTCGAGTACAGCCTGTGTCATGTCTGCTCTTGTGGTATCCATCGTGATACCCGTGAATGTTCCTCTTGCATAAGGATCATTAAGAGGAGATCTCTCACCCATGAGATAAGGAAGGAAGAATACATGATTCTCTCCGAGCTTATCTATGGCCTTCTGCTCGCCTGCAAAATCGGTAGTGTCTATGATATCTTCCATCCACCACTTGTTGCATGACGCAGCGGATAACATGCATCCCATAAGATGATAACTTCCGTCAGCATGTGCAAAAGAGTGAAGTGCATTATTGCTGTCAACGCCAAATGACTTGGATGAAATAAATATAGTTCCACTTGTACCGAGCGATATATTACATCTTCCGTCACCTACAGTACCTGTACCGACTGCCGCTGCCGCATTGTCTCCTGCGCCGGCTACGATCTTCACATTCTCGGATACTCCGAGCTCTGCAGCGATCTCTGGCTTGATGTTGCCTACTACCTCATAACTCTCAAATATCTTTGCAAGCTGCGACTCCTTGACATCACAGATCTCCATCATCTCCTTAGACCAGCATCTGTTCTTAACATCAAAAAGGAGCATGCCTGATGCATCTGATACATCGGTGCAGTGAACACCGGAAAGCTTGTATGCAAGATAGTCCTTAGGGAGCATGATCTTCTCTATACGGGCGAAGTTCTCAGGCTCCTTATTCTTTACCCATAATATTTTAGGTGCCGTGAATCCGGTAAAGGAAATATTGGCAGTATACTGCGAAAGCTTGTCCTTACCTATCACATTATTAAGATAGTCGCATTCTTCGGTAGTACGTCCGTCATTCCAAAGAATTGCAGGACGAATAACATTATCGTCCTTGTCCAAAATAACAAGTCCATGCATCTGTCCGCCAAAGCTGATGCCTGCAACCTTGCTCTTATCGCATTCACTCAAAAGCTCCTTAAGTCCGGCTATAGACTGAGAATACCAATCCTCAGGCTTCTGTTCAGACCATCCGGGATGAGGGAAAAACAGGTCGTATTCCTTTGATACGATCTTGTGGATCTTGCCTGTCTCATCCATAAGTAAGAGCTTAACTGCCGATGTTCCCAAATCGATTCCAACGTATAGCATAATAACCTCCATTAGCGCATTTTCGCCGTGTTATTCGTGCACGGGCACGACCACACATAGTAATATTACTACATTTGTTCACTTTATTCAATTATTAACTTTGATCAGTTGAGAATTTCGTGAATTGTTACAGAATTGCCTGTATGTTTTTGGATATATTGCAGATTACATAACGATGCTGCCCGGTTTTTTCCGGACAGCACCACACTTAAACTACCTGCCTTGAATTATTCTTCTTCCGAATATCAATACGTTCTTCTTTGTTATATTTCATTCAGAGCCTTCTTCTATTATCATTTTATATTAACAGAAGCTCAAAAATACCCCTACTGTCTACTTTTTATTTAGCGCTTCATCCACTACACTTATCATTTTCTTTATCTCTTCATCTGCCATCTTGTAATAATCAGAGTCTTCACCAGTTATTTCTTTGATTCTGTTTAGTAACTCAGTAGCTTTCATAAAATCAACCTCTACGCCTTCTCCAGTACAATACATGGCTCCAAGATAAAGCATACAGTTTGGATCATTTAACTCGACGCCTCTTT
>JAILKC010000162.1 GCA_024694055.1 Lachnospiraceae bacterium
CATCATTCCCATTATCAGACTTAATGAGATACTTGGTTGCAATTCCACCAAGAATGCGGATGATGATCTGGTAGTAGTTATTGTCAGAAAGGGCGACAAGCAGGCAGGTCTTGTTATCGATGAACTTACAGGTCAGCAGGAGATAGTTATCAAGTCACTTGGTAAGTATATCCAGAAAAGCAAGATTATCAGCGGTGCTACAATCCTCGGTAATGGTGAGGTGGCTCTTATCGTTGATCCTAATGCGCTTATATAATGGAGGGATGATAACATGGAAGAACTTAAGGTGTTTTCAGAGGCAGTTCAATACATAAAGATAGAGATGGGTACCGAACTGTTTGGTATAGACATTAGCTATGTCGACAATATAGTCAGACCTCAGCATGTCACCAGAGTACCTAATGTCGCTTCATACATCAAGGGTGTCATCAATATCCGAGGCGAGATCATCCCTATCATGAGTCTCAGACTCAAGATGAACCTTGAAGAGGTTGAAGAGGATAAGAATACCCGATTCATCATCGTCAAGATGGAGAAGTACGGCAAGATCGGTCTTATAGTAGATGCGGTCAAGGAAGTTGTTACTCTCGAAGAGAATCAGATAGAAAGAGTAAAGGTTGATACTTCCGATGAAGTTTCGCACTTTGTATCGGGCGTGGGTAAAGTGGACGGAGTGCTTGTATCGTTGCTTGACCTTGATATGGTTGTTATGGAGAAGACGGCAAAGGAGGAGTAGCGTATGAGTGATTTGACACTTGACAGCATTTCAACGCAATACTTCGATGTTCTTAAAGAATTAGGCAATATTGGGGCGGGTAATGCTACAACCGCCCTTGCTGCACTGTTACAGTGCAAGGTGGATATGAAGGTTCCTCAGGTTTTGACATTGGATTTTAAAGATGTCGGAGCCCTGTTAGGCGGAGAGGAACAGATCATGGCAGGTGCATATCTGGGTGTGGAAGGTGATGTCACCGGAAGCATACTGTTCCTTGTTAAAAAAGAGATTGCGATGCATTTGGTCAAGAAGCTTATGGGTGACATGGCTTCTGATGATTTTGGTGAGATGGAGAGATCTGCATTCAAGGAGATATCGAACATCATCACAGGATCTTACCTCAATGCACTGGCCACTATGACCAATCTCACCATATATCCGTCTATTCCGGATCTTGCCATTGACATGGCCGGCGCTATCCTAAGCGTTCCCGCCATCGAATTTGGTATCATGGGTGATAAGATACTGCTCATTCAGTCACAGATCACGGATGATATTGATATAGACGGCTTCTTTATCATGATCCCTGATATGGAATCATATGAGAAGATTTTGTCGGCACTTGGAATATTAAGCTAGATTACATGGACGAGGAATAATAATGGAAGTTAAGGTAGGCATGGCAGATTTAAACGTCTGCGCTAGCCCGGATAGTATCATCACATTGGGACTCGGTTCCTGCGTAGGTGCGGTACTTTATGACCCCACCACCAAGATCTGTGGAATGGTTCATGTCATGTTGCCTGACAGCACTACCATAGGTGCGGGCAATAATCGGGCCAAATTTGCCGATACAGGATTAGATGAACTTCTCAAGGAAGTGATCAAAAAAGGGGCAAAAAAAGAGAGACTTGTCGCCAAGATCGCAGGCGGCGCGCAGATGTTCTCGGTTAATAAATCATCTCCGATGCTCCGTGTCGGAGAGCGTAATGTAGAAGCTGTCAAGAAGAAGCTTAAGGAACTTGGCATCAGACTGATAGCAGAGGATACGGGTGATAGCTATGGACGTACGGTCATATTCTATCCCGAGACGGGTGAATATCTGATCAGAGCCATAGGCAAGGATCCCAAAACCATATGAGTACCAAGATGAAGCTTCTTCCGGCTCTTATCACACTGATTGCCGGAGCCTTTACAAGTGTGGTCACCTATATACTTCATTATGATACGGGCAAATCTCTGTGGATATTGCTCATAGTACTGCTTGTGTTCTATATCCTGGGCACGGTACTTCAGAAGGTGGTATATAAGTTCGAACTGCAGAATGAGATGGAAGAGGCTAAGAGGCTAGAGGAAGAAGGCAAGGTAGTGGAAAAAGACGCCGTCGCGGGAGAAGGCGAGCAGACAGGCGATGCTACGGAAGAAGCAGACGGAGAGGTCTATCCCGAAGAGCAGCCCTATGAAGAACAGGAGTCCATGGAAGAAGAAGGATCTGACGACGGGGCTTATTAAGTACGGAATACATACACTTTTGTGGGGTTAGGGTATGGATGAAGTTGCAAGAGCTAATCTGTGGAAGGATTATGCCAGATTAGGAACAGCGGATCTGAGAGAAAAACTCATATTGGAATATGCACCGCTTGTCAAGGTGGTTGCAGGACGCTTAAGCATGTATCTCGGATACAATGTTGAGTATGACGATCTTGTAGGATATGGTATATTCGGCCTTATAGATGCCATAGACAAGTATGACCATACCAAGCAGAATAAGTTTGAGACTTATGCATCTTTACGTATCAGAGGAGAGATCCTTGATCAGATACGTAAGATGGACTGGATCCCCCGCACAGTCAGGCAGAAACAGAAGCAGATAGATGCCGCTATGAAGGAATTTGAGGCCGAACACGGGAGACAGGCTACGGATGAAGAACTTGCGACGGCACTCGGAATATCATCGGATGAATTCATTGATTGGCAGACACAGCTCAATGTCACCAATGTGATATCTCTCAATGAGTTTATGGAATCGGGCAGTGACGTTCCCAACGGAAGGGGAGGGTCGTCTCATTATATGCAGCCCGACGAGGCATATGAAGAAGAAGAACTTAAACAGGTACTCGCACAATCTCTTGAGATATTGACGGAAAAAGAGAGACGCGTGATCGAATTATACTACTACGAAGAGCTTACACTTAAAGAGATAGCGCTTGTACTTGAAGTGTCTGAGTCGAGGGTATCGCAGCTGCACACCAAAGCGTTGTCACGCATGAAGACCAAGATGGGCAAATATATGGGTATTTTGGCGGACAATGTCTGATACTTATAAGCATTATGGGGAGTAAGCGGATATGGATGCAAGTTTTCAGTTGATATGTGGCGACAAAGAGACCAAGTTGAAGCTCATACCGGCTACGGATGGGGGCGCACCCATTGATGTAGGCGTTTTAGTAGATTATCTTAATGTTTCAAAAGTCGAATTCTTAGTGCCTGAAGTAAGTAAAGCGGTAGCGGAACTTGCTGAGGAGACCACCATCACACTCAATAAGAATAAGACGCCGGCGGTCAGTGAACATCTGGTTCTGAACCTGGAAGAAGACAATATGGTCTGCACGGGTCATTTTTTGCCGCCGTCAGATAAGGGCGCACTTGTCAACAGATCCGACATATTGGCGGCTCTTAAGAATGCCGGAGTGGTATACGGCATCCTTGATGATGCCATTGACGCATATTTAAGAAACAGAGAATACTTTAAGGAAATAGAGTTTGCCAGGGGCAAGGAACCGGTCCAGGGAAAAGATGCCGAGGTTGAGTATTTTTTCAATACCGATCTTAAGGCAAGGCCGACTCTTAAAGAGGATGGAAGCGTAGACTTCTTTAATCTCAATATCATTAATCACTGTACGGACGGAGAACTGCTTGCGAGACTTCACAGGGAAGTTCCGGGAGTGTACGGAAGTGATGTATTGGGCGGACGTATCAAACCCATGGATGTACACCGCAAGGTATTAAGGTTTGGGCGTAATATTCGTTTGTCCGAAGATAAGAATGAGATATTTGCTACATGTGACGGACATGTAAGCCTTGTGGAAGGCAGAGTGTTCGTGAGCAATGTCATGCAGGTGGAGAATGTGGACACGGCCACCGGCAATATCGAATACGAGGGTAATGTCCAGGTCAACGGCAATGTGGCCACCAATTTTTCGGTCAAGGCAAGAGGTAATGTCGAGGTCAGAGGCGTGGTCGAAGGTGCCGAGATAGAAGCGGGAGGCAATATCACCATAGCCAGAGGCATGAACGGCATGAGCAGGGGCGTGCTCAAGGCGGGCGGTAATGTTATCGCACAGTTTATAGAGAATTCATCGGTGGAGGCCGGAGGTTATGTGGAAGCCGGTTCCATCATGCACAGCCAGGTGCTTGCCGGAACGGAGGTTCACGTAGGCGGTAAGAGAGGCTTTATATCAGGCGGAAAAGTAGCAGCGACTACACTTGTGGAAGCCAAGATACTCGGATCCGATATGGGTACGGATACAGTGGTCGAGATAGGTATCAGCCCTACGACCAAGCGACGTCACAAAGAACTTGAAGAACTGATCGATAACAATAATAAGACTCTTGCAAGGGCGATCCCGATACTTGAGGCTGCAAGAGATAAGTACCAGACCGGCAAGGAATTATCTCCCGAACAGATAGACAATATCAAGGGTCTTGCTGCGGTAGTAAGAGAAAAGAAGAAAGAACAGCACGACTGTTATGAAGAACTAGAGACGATCACCGCTTTGCTTGCGGATGAAAAGAAGTCATCCGTGGTAGTACGTGATACGGTATATCCCGGTGTCAAAGTTGCGATCTCGGACGTATCCAAGATCATCAAGGAACCGGTGCAGTATTGCAGATTTGTCAAGGAAAGAGGAGATGTCAAGATCGTCGGAATGAATTGACGGATCTTGGATTTTAAAGGCGCATGCGCCTTAAGCGGAGGCAGGATATGGCTATAGGTATTGTAGAACTTAACAGTGCCATGACCGGCATCAATGATTTCAATAATTTCAGACATAATGAAGTGGCTAAGGCAGGTGTGGATCAGGTCAATTTTCAGCAGCAGTTCGATCAGGAACTGGATATGCAACTTCATGATGTCAATGAAGCGGAAGATACCAACAACCGTCAGAAGAGATTCGACAGCAGGGATAAGGGAAGCAACGAATATTCCGGTGACGGCGGTAAAAAACGCAAGGATAAAAGAGACAATCCCGATGGAAGGGTGATACCCAAGTATACGGGATTCGATCTAAAGATATAAAGAAAACGAGGATCAGAACACAACATGATTACGGTAGCTGAGATAATAATCCTAATAGTCGGAGCGATACTTTTTACGGTGAGCTTCATTATACCCGATAAGAGATCGGGACTGTCGGTGGATGCTGACGGATATGTGGACGAAGATGCCATAAGAGAGGTAGTGGACGACGAGCTTAAGAAGGCCAAAGAGAGTATCGAAGAAGCGACCAAACTCAGTATAAGCGACAGCAAGGATAAGCTTGAGCGATATATGGACAGGCTTACCAATGAGAAGATGATGGCGGTGGGAGAGTATTCGGATACCGTCATGGAGCAGATACATAAGGATCATGAGGAGGCGGTATTCCTCTATGACATGATAGACAATAAGCACAGCCAGGTGAAGAATACGGCTGCAGAGTTGGGACAGCTTGAAAAAGACGTAAGAAGACTGTCTGAGAGTGTCAAGACCAAGGGCGATGCTTCGGATAACAAGCAGGCCGAAGCTGTGGCAGCACCGAAGGCGCATGCATCCGGCAAACGTAACGAGAGTAAGCCTGTCGAAGAGAAGAAGGACAAAAAAACAGAGGTATTTGACGCTGACTTTTCAGCTCTTTCACCGGATAAGGTAAGTGTATCCGAGCCGGATATACCTGAGGTTAAGACTGTGGCACCTGCAGATGAACTGGGGGCTGAGGTCTTGGATGCCAAGGATGCACCGGGGCCCATGGCCGGAGACAGCGTAGAGCTTTTGTTTGATTCGGACAGCAACAGCATGAATAATAACGGCAGAATTCTGTCACTCCATAAGGCGGGTAAATCCAATATGGCCATAGCCAAGGAGCTCGGCCTCGGAGTAGGAGAGGTCAAATTGGTGATAGACCTCTTTAAGAATTAGGAAGTGGCAGGAGGAAGATCGTGAAGCTTAAGTTTTACCTGCGAGGAATAGGAATAGGAATAATAGTGGCGGTAGCCATATGTATATGTGCGGGTCTAAGGACATCGGAAAAGACCATGAGCGATGATGAGGTCATAAAAAGAGCCAAAGAACTCGGAATGACTCAGTCATCGGTGCTTACGGAGACAGAACCCGCGGATGAAGTCGCTGAGATCATAAATGATGAGACTGAACCGGCACCTGCACAGGATATAGTTAATGCACAGGATGAGGCAACTTTGGATGAGACACCGGCTACAGATGAACAGGTCGCAGAGGAGTCCGAAGAAGTGACACCTGAGGCCACACCGGAACCGACGGAGGAACCTACACCGGAACCGACAGAAGAACCCATTGCGGAGCCCACAGCCGAAGCTGTGACTGAACCGGAAGAGACCACTGAAGAGAGCGGTGACTATGTGATCATCTCGGTGGAGAAGGGCAACGGTTCGGATACGGTAGCAAGAAAACTTGAATCCGCCGGACTTATAGACAATGCATCGGAGTATGATAAGTGGCTGATGCAGAATGGATACGACAGGATCATATCAGCGGGGGCACATAAGATCCCCAAGGGAGCGGGCAAGGAAGAAATAGCCAAGATCATTTGCAACAGGAAATAAGTTATGGCACCTACAAATTGTGACAGGGAGGTATAAGATGTTTGATCGATTGTTTGCGGATTATCTCGTGAAGACAGGCAGGTTGAATTGCGATCAGTTGGATCGGATATATCAGGATCAGCAGAAAAAGTATGTCAGACTCGGCGTTATAGCCGTATCGGAAAAGCTTATGACCGTGGAAGAAGTAGAGGAGGTCAATCAGCTTCAGGCTCTGTATGATAAGAGATTCGGTGATATAGCCGTATCCGAGGGTTATCTTAATGAAGAACAGGTGAGCAGACTGCTTGCACTTCAGGGCAATCCGTTCCTTACATTCATGCAGGCTGCGATCGATTCCGACATAATTGGAGCGGGAGAATTCGATGATCTGCTGAAGGAGTTCCAGAAAGAGAACAACTTCACTCTGATGAATATTGAAGAGATGAAGAGTTGCCAGGTAGACCGGATAGTTCCGATATTTGTATACAAGGAGCCCGAACTTGTAAAAAAACTGTGTGGCGTAATGATCCGTACAGTTTCAAGACTTATAGACAACCATGTGTTTATCAGAAAACCCTATGTGGAGAAGAGCGTGGACTTTGAGGCTCTTGCCAGACAGGAGCTTAACGGTGATCACCACATTTTGACAGCCATAGCAGGTGATGCGGATGATGGCATGATGAAAGTGGCGGTCGCCTTTGCGGGAGCTGAGAATGTATCTGACAGAGATGACAGTCTTGATGCTCTTTGCGAACTCATCAACTGCGTCAACGGACTTTTGGCTACCGAGGCCAGCAACGATGACGTGGATGTGGATATGGATGCACCGATGGCAGAAGGCAATAAGGGTAAGGTACGGGGAGAAAATGTGTTGGTGCTTCCTTTTGTGGCATGTGGCAGAGAATTCAAGATGCTCATCACTTATGATGAGGATTACGAAGTCGTAGTGGGATAATTCGGGAGGTTTGTATGGCAAAGATAATGGTGGTAGATGATTCAAAGATCATGCGTAAGATCCTTACGGGAACACTTACGGACGCGGGGCATGAGGTGATAAAGGATGCAGCCAACGGCAAAGATGCTTTGGATGCTTTGGAGACTATGGAGATCAAGCCTGATCTGATCACGTTGGATATAACGATGCCTGTTATGGACGGCATAGAGGCGCTTAAGAACATTCGCGAGAAGTATCCCGATGTAAAAGTAGTGATGGTGAGTGCCGCAGGACAGAAGAGCAAGGTGCTTGAAGCGCTTAAGGCAGGGGCACTTGACTTCTTACAGAAGCCTTTTGAAAAGGAAGACGTGGTTGCTGTCATAGGCAAATTCGTAAATAACGCATAAATATCGATATTTTTGATATATTTTACTTGTTAAGTCGCATTCTCCGTGCTATAATGTGTGAGTTGCGGCGATAAAAAGCGCATCGCAGGATGCGCTTTTTAATTTAAGCAGCGGGTACTTAATAGACACGTATCGGGAAGTCCATTGGTGATATGATCTTTTGCCGATACGGAAGCTTAACCAATCGGAGGTAGAAAAATGAGCGTTATTTCAATGAAGCAGCTCCTCGAAGCAGGAGTACACTTTGGTCATCAGACCAGAAGATGGAACCCTAAGATGGCTCCTTACATCTTTACAGAGCGTAATGGCATCCACATCATCGACTTACAGCAGACAGTAGGTCTCGTGGATGAGGCATATAAGGCTGTATTTGATATAGCCAATGCCGGCGGCACGATCCTCTTTGTAGGTACCAAGAAGCAGGCTCAGGATGCAGTTAAGTCTGAGGCAGAGCGTTGCGGAATGTACTATGTTAATGAGAGATGGCTCGGCGGCATGCTGACCAACTTCAAGACCATCCAGTCTCGTATCGACAGACTTAAGGCTATCGAGCGTATGTCAGAGGATGGCACATTTGATGTTCTTCCCAAGAAGGAAGTTATCGGCATCAAGAAGGAGTGGGAGAAGCTTGAGAAGAATATCGGCGGTATCAAGGATATGACCAGAATCCCCGATGCTATCTTCGTAGTAGATCCCAAGAAGGAAGCAATCTGCGTTAAGGAGGCTAAGAGCCTCGGCGTAACACTTATAGGTATCGGTGATACCAACTGTGATCCTGAAGACCTTGATTTCATCATTCCCGGTAATGACGATGCGATCAGAGCAGTCAAGCTCATCGTAGGCAAGATGGCTGATGCGGTTATCGAGGCTAACCAGGGCGAATCTGTATATATCGAGGAAGCCAAGGCAGACGGTGCGGCAGCTGAAGATATCGAAGAAGTAGCAGCAGAAGAAGCATAAGTATTACGGGAGGTATGATCATATGGCTATAACAGCAGGAATGGTAAAAGAGCTGCGTGAGATCTCAGGCGCAGGTATGATGGATTGTAAGAAAGCACTCACAGAGTGCGATGGTAATATGGAGGAAGCTATTGAGTTCCTTCGTAAGAGCGGTGCTATGAAGGCCGAGAAGAAGGCAAGCCGTATCGCAGCAGAGGGTATCTGCCGTACAGCTATAGATGGCGGCAAGGCAGCAGTTGTTGAGGTTAACTCAGAGACAGACTTCGTTGCCAAGAACGAGACTTTCCAGGCATTCGTTGAGAATGTAGCGAAGCAGGCACTTGCTTCATCTGCAGCAGATGTAGAAGGCCTCCTTACAGAGAACTGGATCGAGGATGGTTCCAAGACAGTTAAGGATGCGCTTGTAGAGAAGGTAGCTACTATTGGTGAGAACCTTAACATCAGAAGATTTGAAAAGGTTGAGGCTCCTGTTGTGGTTGATTACATCCACGGCGGCGGACGTATCGGTGTTATCATAGGCGCTGAGGGTGCTAATGGAGATGCCGTTACAGAGGCACTTAAGAACATCGCTATGCAGGTAGCAGCCATGAATCCTCAGTACATCAGCAGAGATGACATCTCTGAGGCTGAGCTTGATAAGCTTAGAGAGATCACCATAGACAGTGCACTTAACGATGCACCTTCACTTCCCAAGCCTATTTTGCAGAAGCTTATAGACAGAGCAGTATGCGAGAAGCTTTGGGGTGATCCGGATATCAAGGCTTACGAGAAAGAGAAGAACAACAAGTTCTTATTCAACTTCCTTTCAGATGAAGCCAAGGCTAAGCTTGGTGCGCTTGCTATGGAAGGCAGAGGCGCATACATCGCAGACAAGATCTTCTCAGGTCTTGTAGACGGTCGTATCTCAAAGCAGCTTAAGGAGATCTGCCTTATGGATCAGGTATACGTTAAGGCAGAGGACGGCAAGCAGACAGTTGGTGCTTACCTTAAGAGCGTAGATGCCAACCTTAAGATCACCAAGTTCGTTCGTTTCGAGACAGGTGAAGGCCTTGAGAAGAAGAACGAGGACTTCGCAGCAGAGGTTGCGGCACAGCTCGGCTGATCATTGTTTTGACATTGAGATTTATGTGGCCCCGATCATCAGATCGGGGCTATTTTTTATGCCCTTTTATGTCCATAAAACTAAAGACAAAAAAGTGTATATCTGCTATACTGATTTTATGTGAGTTTTGGCGTGAGGAATACTATGAACTGTGATATTGAGGCTGTGCTTGAACTGTTTGAGGACAGAGAAGCCTACTTAAGAAAACTAAAAAAACAGACATATGAGAGCAATACCGAAGCCTGTGAGGGCAAGTACGGCACTTATATGGATAATCTCATTGAAAGTGTTGATAAGAGTGATGACAGGACGGCCACAGCCGACAGTCTTGCTTTGGAACTTGCGAGCGCGGTTAAGGATAAGTACTCAAAAAGAGGCAGGATAAAGAGTGCACTTTTGATGGATTTAAACTTTATGATGATATATTATTTCTTTCCCTATCTTCTTAAGATTGCCGGGGAGCATGCGGATACGGCTTCTTTGATCGCCGAGACCGTTAAGAAGAGATGGAATGAGATATTGGGGTGCAATATATCCTACGCACCTTATGAGGAAATAGCGGCAGGATTTAAGAAGAAGCTTTTCGGCTATTTCTGATATACATTATGTGTTTTGGGAGAGGAGTATGAAAGACGGGATCATTCAAATTGGCGTCTTGATGGGCAACATATTCACCAAGCATCCGATGGAGGTGCTTAGAGGACTTACGGTCGGTGCGACAGAGAGGGGTATCAATCTCACCGTTTTCCCGGGGGCCCAGGGCTCTATATATGATTACTGGAATACGGATGATGAGAGTGCTTCTGACAGCATGTCCTTCTCGGAATATAATTTCCAGTACAATGCCATGTACGATTATGCCAATGTTGGCGGATTCGATGCGATCATCGTTACATACGGCACTTTGTCCATGTTCTTAAATGATGAGACAAAGGTACAGTTTTTCAAAAAATTCGGTAACATTCCACTTGTAATTGCACAGGAATATGATGCTAACAGCCCACACTGCTACCTTATAGTAGAGAACTATGAAGGTATTCACAGAGTGGTATCGCATCTTATAGAGCAGCACAGCTATCGCAGGATAGTATACCTGTCGGGGCCGAAGATGAACACCGAAGCTATGGAGAGACTGCGCGGATACCGTAATGCAATGGCCAGCCATGGTCTGCATGTATCCGACAGTATGATAGAATACGGTGATTTTTCGCAGGATGTTGAGGGACAGGTAATAAGGCTTCTTGAGAACAATCCCGATGCGGAAGCCATAGCATGTGCCAATGATGAGATGGCCATGGCGGCATACAGGGTATGCAGGGCCAGAGGCAAGGTGATAGGCAGAGATATCGCCATCACCGGTTTCGATGATATAGAGCAGGCGGCGACGTTCAATCCGCCTCTTACCACAGCCAGACAGGACGGATATATGCTTGGCCGTATGGCTATTGAACTGGCTATTGCCCGCATACAGGGAGAGGACAATAAAGGAATACATACTTTCCCTGCCCAGCTCATAGTCAGAGGTTCATGCGGATGCGATTTTTCTGCGATCGATACGTCTGAGGGAGTACTTACTCTCATAGACGAGTTCCCGAGCAATTACAGCAGCGGGGATTATATCAGCAGGATGGCTGAGACTCTGGCCAAAGAGTCGATGATGTATATGTATTCTCCGGCAGTCATAAAAGCCTGCGAAGAATTCTTACAGCAATTATCATATATCCTTATAGGCATTATGGAGACTGAATCCATAGTGAGCCTTGGCTCGGAGCTTCGTAACAGTTACATGCAGCTTGTCAGAGTCAAACTTGATTTCTCTACTCGTAACTTTATCAACTGGAGTATACTGACCAAATATGTGCACAGGCTGTTTGATGCTCTGATATCGGCTCCCTCTGCCACATATGAGAAGTCTACATTGATACACAGCTTCATGGAGAAGTTTGACGAGCATATCAGTTCTATGCTCATTCAGACGGGCCTTGAACAGAAGGAGATCATGGAGCAGAGTTATATTGAGTCTGCTCAGGTGATTGCAAGGTTAAAAGAGAGAGTGTCTGATCCTACTGCGTTCTTCAAGACCTGTATGTTACAGGTGGTGGCTCAGGGAGCCAAGAATGCATATCTTTTCTTAAATGAACTGCCTATCATACATGAAAAGGGAACGGATTTCACTTGCCCTGAGCGGATGAATCTCATAGCTTCGAGTCACGGCAGTGAGATCACCATATATCAGCATGACAGTGGTGAAGTCATCACAAAGAAGCGCGGATTTACCGGATATTATCCGGGTGACAAGGATCACATGTACATATCATTCCTTCTGTTTTCCGAGAATGAAGTGTACGGATTGCTACTTGCGGATATCACGCCCGAGCAGTTATCTGCCATGCACGGAGTCAGCATGCAGATCGGCAACGGACTTTCATTCATGAGTCTGTCCATCAAGGAAGAAGAAGCCAAGAAGGCACTTAATGAGACACTTAGAGAACTTCGTGAGAGAAATAAGATTCTGGCATCGGTATCAAGCAACGATCCGATGACGGGAGTATTTAACAGACGCGGTTTCATGGAAAAGGCGCTTGAGATAAACAGACTGCATGACGGTGAACAGGCGTGTCTTTTCTTCTGTGACCTTGATCATCTTAAGGAGATCAACGATGTGTTCGGTCATGCGGACGGTGACTACGCCATCACGACACTGTCACAGGTACTTTCCGATGCGATGGGGGATAAAGGATGCTGCGGACGTATAGGCGGTGATGAGTTTATCGCGGTACTGCCTTGTGATGAGGACGGAGCAAAGAACGTTGTGGCAACCATCAAGAGTGCGCTTGCCAAGGTCAACGAGACTTCATGCAAGCCATACTTTATCGAGAGTTCCGTTGGATATGCTTCGTTTATCTGCGACGAAGATGTAGTATTTGAAGATGTGATCAAGTCAGCCGACGGTGAGCTGTATAAGGATAAGCAAAGGCGAAGAGCATCCATCAGCAGAGGTGGTATGTAGGCCGCAACAGGTGATGTGCTTTGTGTTTTGCACCCGGTAAGGAGGTTATATGTATAAGGACGGTCAGATATATTTTGGCAACGCAGGCGATAAGAGCGTATGTATCATTCCGAAGATGGCCAATCGCCATGGATTGATCGCCGGGGCTACGGGAACAGGTAAGACTACAACCGTTAAGACAGTTGCGGAATCTTTTTCGGAAGCAGGCGTACCCGTATTCATAGCTGACGTCAAAGGCGATCTCTCAGGCATAGCTGTGGCGGGAGACAGAGAAGGTGCAAGTGCTCACCCGGTCAATTTTTGGGATGTATACGGGGAAAAGGGAATGCCGCTTCGGACTACGATATCCGAGATGGGTCCCATGCTCCTTGCAAGGATACTTGGCCTTAATCAGACTCAGTCCGACATACTTACGATCATATTCAAGATTGCCGATGATGAAGGGCTTCTGCTCATAGATACCAAGGATTTAAGATCCATGCTTTCATATGTGAGTGAGAATGCGGCCAAGTATTCACCGGTATACGGCAATATCGCCAAGGCATCCATCACTACCATCATAAGAAGCGTGATCACTTTGGAGAGTGAAGGTGGTGAACTGTTTTTCGGTGAGCCGGCCATAGATATCAGAGAGTGGTTTACCATCGATCCTTCGGGCAAGGGTATGATACAGCTGCTTGACTGTCAGAGGCTCATACAGAATCCTACCATGTATTCCACATTGCTTTTGTGGATGTTGTCAGAGATATATGAGACTCTTCCGGAAGTCGGAGACATGCCAAAGCCCAAGATGGTATTCTTCTTCGACGAAGCGCATATGCTCTTTGACAATGCCAATAAGGCGCTGCTTGATAAGATAGAACAGATAGTAAAACTTATAAGATCCAAGGGTGTGGGAATATTCTTCATCACTCAGTCGCCTAAGGACATACCAAACGGTGTGTTGGCGCAGCTTGGCAACAAGATACAGCATGCGCTTCATGCCTATACACCTGCTGAGCAGAAGAATATCAAGGCTGCGGCAGATTCATTCAGAGAAAATCCTGATTTTAAGACCGTAGATGTGCTGCAGGAACTTAAGATCGGTGAGGCATTGGTATCCGTACTTGATGAAGAGGGTATTCCTTCCATGGTTGAACGGACGCAGGTAATGCTTCCGATAAGTTCCATGAAGCCGATAGATGATGCCGGCAGAGACATGATGATCAAGAGCTCTGTATTATATGTGAAGTATTATGAGTCGGTCGACAGAGATTCTGCCTATGAGTTCTTACTAAGACTTGGAATGGAGCAGGAAGAAGCGGCCAGGGCGGCTGCAGAAGAAGCGGCAGCAGCCAAGGAAGCAGCCAAGGCTGAGGCTGAGGCAGCCAAGGCGGCAGAAAAGGCCAAAGCGGCGGCCGAGAAGGAAGCAGCAGCTGCAAAAGCAGCGGCAGAAAAGGCAGCGGCCAAAGAAGCTGAGGCAAAGGCAAAGGCCAAGGCGAAGGAAGAGGCTGCCAAGACGGCGGCAAAGAAGCGCGCAGTCAAGAGTGTGGGTAATTCCGTAGCCGGTACTGTGGGACGTGAGGTCGGCAAGACCGTGGGCAGTTCCATGGGCGGCAAATTCGGCAAGACGCTCGGGGGTAATCTCGGCGCGGCGCTCGGACGCGGTATCATCGGAACATTCTTAAAATAACAGAGGATATTTATGCAATACAGGACCAATGAAAAAAACGGCGACAGTCTGTCGGTACTCGGCTTTGGCTGTATGCGTTTTACGAAAAAAGGCAATTCCATAGATCAGGAAAAGGCCGAATCCGAGATGAAGCGCGCCATGGACCTGGGTGTCAATTATTTTGATACGGCATACACTTATGCCGGGTCTGAAGAGTGCCTCGGTAAGTTCATAGAGAGATATGACTGCAGGGATAAGATCAAGATCGCCACGAAGCTTCCTCAGTATTATGTGAAAAGATCAGAGGATTTTGACACATATTTTAACGAAGAACTTAAGCGCCTTAAAACGGACTATGTAGATTACTATCTGCTTCATATGCTCAATGACGCGAGCTCATTTGAACGTCTGTGTGAACTTGGACTTAAGGAATGGATAAAGAGCAAAAAGGATGCGGGACAGATCCGCAATATAGGTTTTTCTTTTCATGGCGGTACAGCCAAGTTTATCGAACTTATAGATGCTTATGACTGGGAATTTGCCCAGGTGCAGTTCAACTATGTTGATGAGCACTCGCAGGCCGGTATAGAAGGCATCAGATATGCAAACAAAAAGGGCATACCGATCATCATAATGGAACCTTTAAGAGGCGGAAGACTGGCCAATAATCTTCCGGCAGAAGCTTTAAAACAGTTTGATTCGGGAGGACCGCGAAGGACTCCGGCTGACTGGGGACTTAGATGGATATGGAATCATCCTGAGATCAACGTGGTTCTGTCCGGTATGAACGATGTCAGTCAGATAGAAGAGAATGTAAGGATCGCATCAGAGGCCACACCGGGTTCATTGAGTGCCGGAGAACTTGCCGTATATGCGAGGGTGCTTGAAGTCCTAAATAAGAGCATAAGAGTAGGATGTACGGGTTGTGGCTATTGCCAACCGTGCCCTCAGGGAGTGGATATCCCGGGATGCTTCTCGGCATACAATCACACATATACTGACAGATACAGCGTCGGATTCAGAGAGTACTTCATGTGCACGACGCTTCGACGCAACAGGACCAATGCCGGCAGATGTATAGAGTGCGGTAAATGTGAAAATGTCTGCCCTCAGAGTATACCTATCCGTGCGGAACTTAAGAATGTAAAGAAACGTTTGGAGAATCCCGTATTCAAGGTGGTAGCGTGGTTTGCGGGAAAGAGTATGAAGTATTAAAAGCGTATAACTGATCGGAACAGATACAGACAGATAAGGAGCAGCTTAAGCTGCTCCTTATCTGTCTGCGAAGATGGCTTTTGGATTTTATATCCTTCTGTTTGTGAAGATGGCTCTGATGGCCTATATCCTTCTGTATGTGTCGGCCATACCTCTAAGTCTTTCGGCAAGTGCAGGGGTCAGTGCATCCTTTCGCATTCTCCATTTCCAGTTGGTACCGAGAGTGGAAGGCATGTTCATTCTGGCCTCGCCGCCAAGTCCAAGATAATCCTGCATCGGAATGATCGCGGTATCTGCTACCGATGCCAGTGCTGCACGGATCATACGGTCACATACATCTCCTCCTCGCTTAACATCCAGATACTTGCGTACGTATGCCTTTTCTTTGCGCTTAAGTGTCTGATACCAGTGAGTGATCGTGTCATTGTCATGGGTGCCGGTATATACCACACAGTTGCTCACATGATTGTGAGGCGCATGTTCGCTGTCGCTTTCAGAGTCAAAGCCGAATTCCAAAACTTTCATATTGGGATAGCCGGTCTTTTTGACAAGTTTTCTGACACTGTCTGTCATGAAGCCCAGATCTTCCGCAATGACCTGCTTATTGCCAAGCTTGCTTTTCATCTCTTTGAAGAAGTTATATGCCGGCCCGGGAAGCCACTGCCCGATCTTGGCATTTTTCATGCCGTACTTAATGGAATAATACTCATCAAAACCTCTGAAGTGATCGATACGTACTATATCATAGAACTTGTAACAATGGGCCATACGCTCAAACCACCATTTATAGCCTGTTTTTTTATGATAATCCCACTTGTACAGAGGATTGCCCCAGAGCTGACCGTCAGCCGTAAATGCATCGGGGGGACATCCTGCTACATGGGTGGGATTGCAGTCTGCATCAAGTTCAAACAACTCGGGGTTACTCCATGTGTCAGCACTGTCCATGGCTACATATATCGGAAGATCACCTATGATCTCTATGCCCTTATCGTTGGCATAAGCTTTGAGTTTATACCACTGGGTGCTAAAGAAGTACTGCTGGAAACAATAGAAAGTATAATCGTCATTTAATTTCTCTCTATACTTCTTAACTGCTGCGCTCTTACGGGTCTTGATATCGTCTTCCCACTGTGTCCAGGCAAGTCCTTTTTTGGAATCTTTTATGGCCATGTACAGGGCGTAGCCGTCAAGCCAGTATTCGTTCTCTTTTACAAATCTCTTAAAATCGGGATCGTTTTCTATGTTGCTTGCCTTATATGCCTTACGAAGCAGGGCGTATCTTGAATTGAATATGGCTTCATAGTCCACATATTCGGGATGGGATACCTTGTATTTCTTACAGTCTGCTTTCGTAAGCCAGCCCTTTTCTATGAACTGCTCAAGATCAATATAGTAGGGATTGCCCGCAAAAGTAGAGAATGACTGATATGGACTGTCACCGTATCCTGTGGGACCGAGTGGCAGTATCTGCCATAGGCTCTGCCCTGCATCGGACAAAAAGTCTACGAACTCATAAGCTTCCTTGGAAAATCCGCCTATCCCGTACTCTGACGGTATACTGGATATGGCAAGCAATATTCCTGTGCGTCTTTTCATATGCTCCTCCAACTATCGCAATGAACTGTTGATCGCTTTTTTTATATTCTATCACATTTTACTAAAAATTACTAAACTTTTTAATTTTTTTGTAAAACACCGTATACGAATAATAAAGGCAAAAAAATCCATGCCGAAACAACGCGATTTACTGTGGATTATGTGTTGTCTACAGGCGGATTCTATGCTATAATACAGTCTTGACTGCGAACTTAGCAAAGATAGGATCAACACAGTAAGAATATATATAAGGAGTGAATTTGATGAGTGTTAAGGTAGAGAAACTGGATAATAACATGGCCAAGCTGATCATTGAGGTTGCTTGGGCAGATTTCAACGGAGCCATTGAGAAGGTATACCAGAAGCAGAGGAAGAATATCACTATCCCCGGCTTCCGTAAGGGCAAGGCTCCCAGGATGATGATAGAGAAGATGTACGGAAAAGAAGTGTTCTTCGAGGATGCAGCCAATGAGATCATTCCCGATGCATATGAGAAGGCTTATGATGAGTGCGGTGAGAACATCGTATCCACACCCAAGGTTGAAGTTGTTCAGCTTGAGTATGACAAGCCCTTCATATTCAGCGCGGAAGTAGCGCTTAAGCCTGAAGTTACACTCGGCAAGTACAAGGGTGTCAAGATCGACAAGGTAGATGCCACAGTATCAGATGAGGATGTTGACAAGGCTGTTGAGGCAGAGCGTGAGCGCAATGCCAGAAGCATTTCGGTTACTGACAGAGCAGTTAAGGACGGAGATGACATCATACTTGACTTTGAGGGCTTTGTAGACGGTGTTGCATTCAACGGCGGTAAGGGTGAGAACTATCCTCTTACTATCGGTTCCGGCCAGTTCATTCCCGGCTTTGAGGATCAGCTCATCGGCAAGGAGATCGGTACCGAAGTTGAAGTTAATGTGACATTCCCTGAAGATTATCAGTCAGAAGAGTTAAAGGGCAAGGCTGCTACATTCAAGTGCACTGTCAAGGAGATCAAGGAGAAGGAACTTCCCGAGCTTGATGATGAGTTCGCTTCTGAAGTATCTGAGTTTGATACACTTGATGAGTACAAGGCAGACGTCAGAAAGAAACTCGAGGAGAAGAAGGCTGCAGATGCCAAGAATGCCAAGGAAGATGCAGTTATTCAGGCTATCATAGATGATGCGAAGATGGATATTCCCGAGGCTATGCTTGAGACTCAGAAGCGTCAGCTTGCAGAAGAGTTCGCACAGAGGATCCAGGCACAGGGACTTTCATTCGAGCAGTACATGCAGTTTACCGGCATGACTGCAGAGGCATTCCTTGAGCAGGTTGCACCTCAGGCCAAGCAGCGTATCGAGAGCAGACTTGTACTTGAGGCAGTTGCAGCAGCAGAAGGTCTTGAGGCTACAGAGGAAGATTTCGACAAGGAAGTTGACAAGCTTGTAGAGAGCTACAAGATGGAGAAGGATAAAGTACTTGAGATGATCGGCGAGGAAGCCAAGAAGCAGATGATGGAAGATATCGTCGTATCCAAGGCAGTTGATTTTGTAGTAGAGAATGCGAAGGAGAGCAAATGAGTTTAATTCCTTATGTCATAGAGCAGACCAGTCGCGGCGAGCGTTCATATGATATTTATTCAAGATTACTTAAGGATCGTATAGTTTTCCTCGGTGAGGATGTGCGTGAAGACAATGCGGCTACGATAGTCGCACAGCTTCTTTTTCTTGAGGCTGAGGATCCTGAGAAGGATATATGCTTATACATCAACAGCCCGGGCGGTTCAGTGACTGCAGGTATGGCCATATACGATACTATGCAGTATATCAAGTGTGATGTATCTACCATATGTATAGGTATGGCAGCCAGCATGGGAGCTTTCCTTTTGGCAGGCGGTGCCAAGGGCAAGAGATATGCGCTTCCCAATGCTGAGATCATGATACATCAGCCCAGCGGCGGTGCTCAGGGTCAGGCTACCGAGATACAGATCACGGCCGAGCACATCTTAAAGACCAAGGAAAGACTTAACCGTATACTGGCGGCCAATACAGGCCAGGATTATGAGACAGTTGCTGCGGATACTGAGCGTGACAACTGGAAGAGCGCCGAAGAAGCCAAGGAATACGGCCTTATAGATTCGGTAATAGCTAACAGAGCCGAGGTTGCGACAGATGAGAAATAATTCCGGTCCAGAGATATGCTGCTCTTTCTGCGGTAAGAAGCAGAGTGAGGTCATGAAGCTCATAGCAGGCCCCAACAATATATATATATGTGATGAATGCATCAGTATATGCAGCGATATACTCGAAGAGGAATTCGGTGATCTGGATGATACCGAGGATGAAGAGGCGGTATCCGGTGATATCAATCTTCTTAAGCCTGTTCAGATCAAGCAGTTTCTGGATGAATTCGTTATAGGCCAGGAAGAGGCCAAGAAGGTTCTGGCTGTAGCGGTGTACAATCACTATAAGAGAGTGATGAGTGAAAAAAAGGGTGACGATGATGTGGAGCTTCAAAAGAGCAATATCATCATGATGGGTCCCACCGGAAGCGGCAAGACATATCTTGCGCAGACTCTGGCCAAGATCATCAATGTTCCTTTCGCCATAGCAGATGCCACTACCCTTACGGAAGCCGGGTATGTGGGCGAGGATGTGGAGAATATCCTGCTTAAACTCATACAGGCAGCGGATTATGATGTCAAGAGAGCACAGTACGGCATCATATACATAGATGAGATAGACAAGATCACTAAAAAGAGCGAGAATGTATCGATCACCAGAGATGTATCCGGTGAGGGTGTACAGCAGGCACTTCTTAAGATAGTCGAGGGAACGATAGCTTCCGTACCTCCTCAGGGCGGACGCAAGCATCCACACCAGGAACTTATACAGATAGATACATCCAATATACTGTTTATATGCGGCGGAGCATTTGACGGTTTGGACAAGATCATAGAAGAGAGACTTAACCGCAAGTCCATCGGATTCAATGCCGAACTTGGAGAGAGATCGGGACATGAGATCGGTGAGGTACTGCGACATGTTTCCACTCAGGATCTTATCAAGTTCGGACTCATACCTGAATTTGTGGGTCGTGTACCGATCAGGGTATCCCTTGACGGACTTGACAGGGATTCACTTGTAAAGATACTGTCAGAACCCAAGAATGCGCTTATCAAGCAATACCGTAAGCTCTTTAGTTATGATGATGTTGAGCTTACATTTGAGCCGGATGCCACACAGGCTATAGCGGATGAGGCATTTGAGCAGAAGACGGGAGCGCGAGGATTGCGTACCATCATGGAGAAGATCATGATGAATGTGATGTATGAGATCCCGTCCGATGAGAGCATCAAGCGATGCGTGATCACCAAGGCCTGCGTCACTGACGGGAAGCAGCCGGAAGTATACAGAGACTGATCATTTACCGCCTGCACGGTTACGTTCAGGCGGTTTTTTGCATAATTTAAGACTCTGTTTTGTTATTGATATAGGAGCAATATGAGAATACCTTTAGTAGCCCTTAAGGGACTTAATATCTTTCCCGGAATGGTCATACACTTTGATCTTAACCGTAAGCCTTCCATGGCTGCGGTGAGAGCTGCCATGAAAGCGGACGGCAGACTCTTTACCGTGACCCAAAGATCGATGACTGAGGAGATACCGGGAGCTGACGGATTATACAATGTGGGTACGGTGGTACAGGTAAGACAGATCACCAAACTGCCCAACAATACCATGCGTGTCCTTACCGAGGGGCTTTTCCGTGCTGATCTTAACAGTGTAAGCAATAATGAAAACGGCAAATACCTTGAAGGGGATATCACACAGATCATAGAAGATGACGGGCATATAAGTGAAGACAAGGAATATGAGGAAGCGGCTTTTCGCACCATGGTGGATATGCTTGGCGGCTATATGGAGTTCCATCCAAAGGTAAGCCAAAGCCTGAATTCTCAGATAGATCCTTCCATGAGTTTGGGAGAGATCGTCAACAGGATCGCCATGAACATTCCGCTTTCATTTGATAAAAAGCAGTCGCTTTTGGAAGCGGTCTCTACTGCGGACAGATACGAGATCCTGTCGACCATCCTTTTCCAGGAGACGAATATATCAAGGATCCACAGCAAGTTGGCATCTGATATACAGAAGAGAGTCGATAAGAATCAAAAGGAATATATACTGCGCGAGCAGATGGCTTATATTCGTAAGGAATTGGCCAAGGAAGAGGAATTCACGGACAGTGAGATCTTCCTTAAGAAGGTAGATGAACTTGAGGCTGCCGGTGATATCAAGGAAAAGATCCGCAAGGAGATAAGGAGGTTTGACAATATCTCAGAGTCATCGCCTGAGGGTTATGTTCAGAGAGCATATATCGAAACGCTCCTTGAACTGCCATGGGATCATGCATCCGTGGATGATCAGGATATAGAGCGTGCTGAGAAGATACTTGATGAGGATCACTATGGCCTTGATAAGGTAAAAGAGAGAGTGACTGAGTTTTTGGCTGTCAGAGCCATGACAAACAAGGGCAGGAGTCCCATCATCTGTTTAGTGGGACCTCCCGGAACGGGTAAGACATCCATAGCCAAGAGTATAGCCAGAGCGCTTGATAAGGAATATGTCAGAGTAAGTCTCGGCGGAGTGAGGGATGAAGCTGAGATAAGAGGACACAGACGCACCTATGTGGGAGCAATGCCCGGACGTATTGCTACGGGGCTTCGGCATGCCGGAGTCAAGAATCCGCTCATGCTCCTTGATGAGATAGACAAGGTGAGCAATGACTATAAGGGTGATACATTCTCGGCGCTTTTGGAGGTCTTGGATCCCGATCAGAACAGACAGTTCAGGGATCATTATGTGGAACTGCCGATAGATTTGTCCGAGGTGCTCTTTATAGCAACGGCCAATGATACTTCGACGATACCGCGTCCGTTGCTTGATCGTATGGAGCTTATCGAGGTGTCGGGCTATACACAGAACGAGAAGTTCCATATAGCCAAGGAACATCTTTTGAAAAAGCAATACGAGACTAACGGAATGACAGGCGCGATGCTGTCTATAAGCGATGGCGCGATTAAAGATATCATACGTTATTATACAAGAGAAGCGGGTGTCAGGGAACTTGAGAGAAAACTTGGAGAGATATGCCGCAAGGCTGCCAAGAATAAGCTTAAGTCTTTACAGCTGCAACAAAAGCAGGCAAAGACTGTAGGAAGCAGACGTAAAAATGCAGTTGCAGATACAGATGGTAAGATCGTAGTAAATAACCGCAATCTTGAAGAATATCTGGGTAAGAGAAAGTACAGCCAGCTTTCAGCCAATAAAAAGGATGAGGTTGGTATTGTAAGAGGACTTGCGTGGACTGCGGTGGGAGGTGAGACTCTCCAGATAGAAGTAAATATGATGCCCGGTAAGGGTGAGGTCGTATTGACAGGTCGCATGGGCGATGTGATGAAGGAATCCGCAGAGATCGCCTTAAGCTATGTCAGATCCGCAGGCAAAAAGTATGGTATAGATCCGGCTATATTTAAGGATAATGACTTCCATCTGCACATACCCGAAGGTGCAGTGCCCAAGGATGGACCGAGTGCCGGTATCACCATGGCTACGGCGATATTGTCGGCTGTGACCGGTAAAAAGGTGCACTGTAAAGTGGCAATGACCGGAGAGATCACTCTTCGCGGTAAGGTACTGCCCATAGGCGGACTTAAGGAAAAACTGCTTGCTGCCAAGACAGCCGGGATCAAGAAGGTTTTGGTTCCCAATGAGAATGAAAAAGACGTTGAAGAGATAAGTGAAGAGATACTGGGCGGAATGGACATCATATTCGTAAGTGATATGGACGAAGTGGTGTATCAGGCGATAGAGATGTAGAGATACTCATCGGGCGGCCGGGATTTGGAGATACAATGGTCATTAAGAATGTCAATCTTGAAACTGTATGCGGTATTACGAGCAAACTTCCGGACAATGTACATCCGGAGGTCGCTTTTGCCGGTAAAAGTAATGTGGGTAAGTCTTCTTTGATCAATGCCTTAATGAACCGTAAGTCTTATGCCAGGACATCTTCGCAGCCTGGTAAGACTCAGACAATCAATTTTTACAATATCAATGACAGCATTTATTTCGTTGATCTGCCGGGCTACGGTTATGCCAATGCCAACATAAAGGTCAAGGAAAAATGGGGGAAGATGATAGAGAGATATCTCAACAAATCGGGTCAGTTAAAACAGGTATTTCTGTTGATTGATATCAGACATGCTCCCGGTAAAAATGATATTCAGATGTATGACTGGATAGTATCTAACGGTTTCAGGCCCATCATAATAGCCACCAAGCTTGATAAGCTTAAACGAAGCGAGGTGCAGAAGGCCGTAAAACTTATAAAAGAAACACTTAAGCTTACACCCGAAGATGTGCTCATTCCTTTTTCGGCCGAGACCAAGGCGGGGCGTGATGAGATATATGAGATACTTGATGGGATAATAGAGGATTAGAAAGATAAAAGGCTGTGATCACTGATGATCACAGCCTTTTTTATAGGGGATTTCCGGTCTGAAATTGATGCCTGTCTACAGATTAGAGGTCTTGAGAGCTCTCATGGCATTTAAGATGGCTATGAAAGCGACTCCGACATCCGCAAATACGGCTGCCCACATGGAGGCGATACCGAAGGCGGCAAGGGCCAATACCAAAAGCTTTACGCCTATGGCAAAGGTTATATTTTCTTTGACTATACGAAGAGTCTTGCGTGATATGGCGATGGCCTTGGCTATCTTACAGGGCTCATCCGTCATGATGACAATATCTGCGGCTTCTATGGCAGCGTCACTGCCAAGGCCTCCCATGGCTATGCCGATATCCGCTCTTGCGAGTACCGGTGCATCATTGATACCGTCGCCTACGAATATCAGCCTGCCCTTATCGGATTTGGATGCTATAAGGCTTTCTACGATATCAACCTTGTCTCCCGGTAAAAGATCCGAGTGATATTCTTTTATTCCAAGCTTTGCTGCGACTGCGTCGGCAGTGGCCTTTCTGTCACCCGTAAGCATGACGATCCGCTTGATACCTGCTTTTGTCATGCCCAAAATAGCGGCAGGTGCATCCTCTTTTACAATGTCAGACAGATATATCAGGCCAAGGAGCTTATGCTCATTGGCAATGTAGACTACCGTGCCGGCTTCTTCATCTGCTGTGGCTTTGGAAGTATCGGCGGATCTGTCGTCAGTATCCACCCTTACGGCTGTTTTGGTATCGATATTGTTATCTCTCATGAGTTTTGCATTGCCGACAAAGTATCTGTTACCTTCTATGACGGCCTCTATACCGTGTCCTGCATGTTCTTTGATGTCACTTACATCTGACTTGAGCTCATCCGGAGTAAGGGAGTGGTTCTTCATATACTGTGCCACAAGCGATACGGCTATGGGATGAGATGAATAGCTTTCCGCAGTGGCTGCGATCTTAAGGATAAAATCCTCGGATGCGTCGTTGGAAGCGGATAAGACCTTATCGACGCCGAATACCCCTTTTGTAAGAGTGCCTGTCTTATCGAGTGCTACGATCTCAGCTCTGTTAAGCTGCTCCAAGTAACTGCTTCCTTTGACAAGAATACCTTCTCTGCTTGCGCCGCCTATACCGCCGAAAAAGCTTAATGGTATGCTGATGACCAGTGCGCAGGGGCAGGAGATTACGAGGAATGAAAGTGCTCTGTATATCCATGTGAGCCACTGACCCGTTATAACTGACGGTATGATCGCAAGTAAAAGTGCTGCGCCTACGACAGCGGGTGTATAGTATCTGGCAAATACCGATATGAAATTCTCCGATTCGGCCTTTTTATCCGTAGCTGATTCAACAAGCTCAAGTATCCTTGATACAGTAGACTGGCCGAACTCCTTGGTGACTTCTATCTTTAGCAGACCGCTTAGGTTCACGCAACCTGATATCACATCTTCTCCGGTGACAACATCACGGGGAAGGCTTTCGCCGGTAAGTGCCATCGTATCAAGAGAGGATATTCCTTCTATGACCACACCATCCAGAGGTATGCGCTCACCGGGCCTTACTACTATGATCTCACCTACGGATACTTCATCAGGATCGACCTCTTCCTCAGCACCGTCGCGAAGTACGATGGCATAGTCAGGACGGATGCTCATAAGTTCCTTGATGGAGCCACGGCTTTTGCCTACAGCATAGGATTGGAACCATTCTCCGACCTGGTAGAAGAGTATAACGGCTACACCTTCTGAGAAACTGCCTATGAAAAATGCTCCGATCGATGCTATGGTCATAAGGAAGTTCTCATCCAACATATTGCCGTGTATTATGCCGGAAAATGCCTTTCTAAGTATATCGTGGGCTATTGCTATATATACGGCAAGAAAGCATGCGGCTTCTATATATATATTCTCAAAGAGCGGAGTGACCTTCTCTATAATAAGAAGTGCTATGAAGATCACGGCGCATATGATTATTCTTGTGAGATTCTTTTTGAGCTTCTTTGTCATGTTGGTTCCTGTTCTTTCTATTGGTTATCATGAAGCGACGAAAGTGTTACGGCAGACTGTTAAGTCTGCCGCTTGGTTACTATTTTTCGATTACTGTTACATCGGGCTCAAATTTGGCTACGATGGACTTTACTTCTTTTACTATAGCCAACTCGTCAGCGCCTTCTTCAAGATCAAGCTTAAGCTTCTGTGTAAGAAGAGTGCATTTGCTCTTAAGAACGCCTGTTATCTTAGCTGTCTCCTGCTCGATCTTCTCGGCGCAATGTGCACAATCAAGGTCTTCAAGGATAAATAGTTTACTCATGTTTTCTCCAATCCGGGCCACGCCCTGCAAATAATTAAATCTACATTATACTATTCGTTGATATGTTCAAGTCCCATATCCAATATGCCTGATATATGGTCATCAGCCAGAGAATAAAGGATTGCTTTGCCGTCTCTGATCCCGGATACCAATCCCATGGTCTTAAGGACTCTTAACTGATGGGAGATGGCTGACTGCGTCATATTAAGAGCCGATGCTATGTCCTGGACACACATCTGACCGCCACGCAGTTCACACAGTATCTTAACTCTGGTATAGTCGCCGAATATCTTATAGAATTCAGCCAGATTGTACAAGGTATCATCATTTGGGATCATCAGGTTTTCCTTTCATACTCTTGCCGGTTGTTAAACATATGAACGCATGAATAACTGTTCATATATTCATATTACCATATTTTTTTTCCGTGTCAACACATTTTTCATATTTTTTTCATCCGGCGCGATATATCAAGGGTGGCAAAACAATCAGCCGATATGTAGTTCTTTTCAGGTATTCATTATTTTGTTAGAATTGACATAGGTTTAAATATATTTATTTATAAGGAGATAAGGGTATGGCAGGTTACATTTTGGCAATAGATCAGGGGACTACGAGCAGCAGAGCAATCATATTTGATAAGGACGGCAATATAGTTCAGGTGGCTCAGAAGGAATTCACCCAGTATTTTCCAAAGCCCGGATGGGTGGAGCATGATGCCAATGAGATCTGGCTTTCGGTGGTATCCGTATATATGGAAGCGATCGTAAAAGCAGGGATAAGTCCGAGTGAAGTTCAGGCCATAGGTATCACGAATCAGCGTGAGACGACCATAGTATGGGATAAAGTCACGGGTAAACCGGTATGTAATGCTATCTGTTGGCAGTCGAGACAGACTGCGGATATCTGTGAGGATCTAAGGAGAAGAGGCCTGGAAAAGACAATAAAGGATAAGACCGGACTCTTAATAGATCCGTATTTTTCGGCCACCAAGATCAAGTGGATACTCGACAATACGGAAGGTGCAAGGCAGAAGGCCGATAAGGGTCAGCTGTTGTTTGGCACCGTGGATTCATGGCTTGTATATAAGCTGTCGGGTGGAACCGTGCATGTGACGGATTACAGCAATGCCAGTCGCACCATGCTTTACAATATATATGAGCTTAAATGGGATGAGGATATATTAAGGGAACTGGAGATACCGGCTTCAATGCTGCCTGAAGTGCGTCCGTCGTCACAGGTGTATGCGCATACGGCTCCATATCATTTCTATAATCTGGAGGTACCGATAGCCGGCATAGCCGGAGATCAGCAGGCGGCGTTATTCGGACAGACCTGCTTTAATGAGGGAATGGCCAAGAATACTTATGGAACAGGCTGCTTCCTTCTTATGAATACGGGTGATAAGCCCATACGTTCCGAGCATGGGCTGGTGACTACCATAGCCTGGGGCATAGACGGGCGCGTTGAATATGCTCTTGAAGGAAGCGTATTTGTGGCAGGCTCTGCCATTCAGTGGCTGCGAGACGGACTGAATCTCATAACCACGGCTCCGGAGAGTGAGGCTGTAGCCTGCGGATGTGAGGACAGTGAGGGTGTATATGTGGTTCCGGCATTTGTCGGGTTGGGTGCGCCGTATTGGGATGATAAGGCCAGAGGAGCAGTGTTCGGGCTTACCAGAGGTACTACGAAAGCGCATTTTGTCAGAGCTACGCTTGAGTCACTCGCTTATCAGAGCAGGGATCTGATAGAGGCGATGGAACTTGACAGCGGTATATCACTTAAGAAGCTTAAGGTGGATGGCGGAGCAGTCAAAAATAACCTTCTTATGCAATTCCAGGCCGATATCCTGGGTGTGCCCGTGGAGCGGCCGGTCATCAATGAGACTACGGCACTTGGTGCGGCATATCTTGCAGGACTGGCTGTCGGCTTCTTTGACAGCCCGCAGGCGCTGGTGGACAATTACATGGTCGATCGTACATTTATGCCTTCAATAGATGAGGTAAAGAAAGAAAAGTGCTACCACGGATGGAAGCGCGCAGTGGCCGCAACACAGGCTTTTTAAAACTTGTTTAAAATTTTTAAAAAAAGTTTGTAACGAATTGAGGATTAATCCGTCTAACCGATGAGAACAAACAAAAGGGACCTGAAGATACATGGATAAGAACACAGCTGAAAAACTGTATGAGGCGTTCTACATGAAGGTTTATTCGTACGTGATGACACTTGCAAAAGATCACGACGATGCCATGGAGATCACTCAGGAGACATTCTTCAAGGCGATATCCACGGAGAAAGGATTCAGAGGCGAAAGTGACAGCTACACATGGTTATGTGCCATAGCCAAGAATCTTTTTATCGACGAATGCAGGCGAAAAGGCCGGTTCGAGGATGCGGCGCTTGAGGAGTATGAGGATACAGGCAAGAGCTTTGAAGCAAGCCTTATGGACTCAGAGACATCTATGAGAGTACATCGCATACTTCATTCGCTTGATGAGCCTTATAAGGAAGTATTCCAACTCAGAGTGTTCGGTGAGCTGTCTTTTAAAGAGATAGGTTCCATATTCGGCAAGACCGAGACATGGGCCCGGGTCACGTATCACAGGGGAAGGATCATGATACAGGAAAGGATGGATCAGTCATGAAATATGAATGTAATGTAGTACAGGATCTGCTTCCGTTATATAAAGACGATGTATGCAGTGACGAGACAAAAAAGATAGTTAAAGAGCATTTGGAAGAGTGTGAGAGCTGCCGCACGATCCTTGATAAGCTTAGTGATACTCACATAGATGAGCTTATAGTAAGGGAAAAGGATGAGGTCATCACATCTCAGTCCAAGTATTTTAAGAGGAAAAGCGCGCTTGCAGGCAGCATAATCGCAGGAGTATTTGCAATACCGATACTAGTATGCCTTATAGTCAATCTTGCAAGCGGTCATGCACTGACATGGTTTTTTATAGTGCTTGCTGCGATGCTTATACCGTCATCGCTTTTCGTGGTACCTCTCATGGCCACCAAGAACAGGATGTTCCTTACGATGACATCATTTACCGCAAGTGTCATTCTTTTACTTGGAGTAGTAAGCATATACACCCATGGCAGATGGTTTATTACTGCGGCTCCGGCTGTGCTGTTTGGACTGACTATGGTATTCGGACCGTTCATAGCATGCAGGAGACCCGTTAATGAATATCTTGGCAATAAGAAGGGGTTGGCTGCGATGGCCGCCGATACGATCACATTTTTCCTTATGATGTTCTGTATAGGTATAAATGTAAGTTCACCCAACTATTATCCGATGGCATTTGCAATTTCGGTTCCGCTTGTGATCATGGCTTGGCTTATGTTCCTTATCATAAGATATCTTCCCGGCCATGGACTGACAAAAGCCGGTGTGTGCGTAGCAGCGCTTTCTATATTCGGATATGCAGTAAACCGTGTAATTGAATATTTCATATTGCATTTCACAGAGGATACGGTTGTTTCATATACTTCATATTCGGTAACAGACCTTATTATAGGTCTGCTTGTGGGAGCAGTATTTGCAGGCATAGGAATGGTCATATATAAGGGAAAGAATAAGACAGAAGCAGAATAAGCAGGGAATACTAAGGAGAATAGATATGAAATCAATAAACGCGATAAAAGGAACTATCATTACTTTGGTGCTAACTGCCGCGATGAGCGGACTTACAGGATGCACTCAGAAGATGAGTTACGTATATAAGGATTCTGAAAATTATGAAGCAGGCGAACGTGAGATCACGGATAAGATCGAGAACCTGGATATTGATTATATCTCGGGAGATGTGACTATAGTGTCTTCCAAGTCTGATGTTGCCACGATAGTTGAGACGGCCAATAAGGATTTAAGCGATGAGATGCAGGTACATACATGGCTTGACGGGACCACACTTCGTGTAAGATATTGTGCATCAGGCAAAGGGATTGAACGTGAGATTAATCTCAATAAGAAACTTACGATCACGCTTCCTTACGATGTTCTGCAGAAGGAAGTTAAGCTTAATCTGACGTCCGGGGATGTGACTTTTTCAGGTATCGATGTGGAAAATGCCACATTCGACATGACATCCGGAGGACTTAAGATCGAGACCGACAGAATTGACAATCTTGTATGCGATTCCACATCAGGCAACAGGGATATCAAGGTATCCAAGATTGACACACTTAAGATTCGCGCCACCAGTGGAAATATAAGGATGGATTTTGACACTGTTCCGACTAATACAAGCATTGATGTGACCTCAGGTGATATCACACTCTTTACGACGAAGGATCTTGACCTTTCGTTGGATTATGATGCGACTTCCGGAAAAATGAGCAGCGACATACCTTATACCGACAACGGAGACAGCTATAAGTTCGGTGACGGAACATCGCAGATGACGATCGATGCCACATCCGGAGACTTAACAATAGCAGCCAAGGACTGATACTTCGGGATACCTGCAATATAATATTGATATAAGGAGCTTTCGCAGTATATGTGAAAGCTCTTTTTTTGTCTATTTTTTTCCAGTTCAGGTTCATTTCAGGTTGACGGGATAAGATGTAACAAATAAGGAGGAATGTGATGGAACAGGAAAAGCATTATCGGCATGAACTTAAATATGCCGTTTCCCGTGGTGAATACGAAGCCATGAAAAAAAGACTGCGGCTTATCATGAGGTCCGATCCGCATACAGGGCCTGACGGGACTTATCTTATCAGAAGCATATATTTTGATAATGCGGATGACAAGGCCTTAAGGGAAAAAGAGGACGGAGTTAGCAGGCGTGAGAAATTCAGAATACGGTATTACAATGATGATCTGTCATTTATAACGCTTGAAAAAAAGATGAAGATCGACAGTCTCTGTCTTAAGTACGATGCCCCGATCACGGAAGCGGAGTGCAGGAAGATAATAAGCGGGGATACGGACTTTATGAAAGATCATCCGGATGAAGTTGTAAAGGAACTGTACGCCAAGATGAGGTATCAGGGGCTACGCCCCAAGGTATTGGTCTCTTACTTAAGGGAGCCATACATCTATGCGGCCGGCAATGTAAGGGTAACTTTTGATTCACAGATAAGGACCAGCCTTTTTGACAGTGATTACCTTGATGTGAAGACGAATATAAGTGCCACTGAAAAGCCGACGCATATGTTGCTTGAGGTGAAATACGACGCATTCCTGCCGGAGATCATACAGAAACTCATCCGGGCAGGCAATATAAGGCAGCAGGCGTTTTCCAAATACGGAGCCTGCAGGAGACTGACAGTATAAATTTATAGGAACAGATTACAGGAGGAAAAAGTAATGACATTCAGTGATATTTTCAAATCTAGTTTTTTGGAGAGCGTGACCGAGTTTTCGGCACTTGATACCCTTGTCGGTATGCTTGCTGCCCTGGTGATAGGGTTGTTCATATTCATGATATATAAAAAGACATTCAGTGGGATCATGTATTCGACGGGCTTTGCAATGTCGCTTATAGGACTTTCACTTGTGACGACACTTGTGATCATGGCGGTTACTTCCAACGTAGTGCTCTCACTTGGTATGGTCGGTGCTCTTTCGATCGTGAGATTCCGTGCAGCCATCAAGGAACCCATGGAGATAGTGTTCTTATTCTGGTCATTGGCGGTCGGCATAGTGATCGGTGCGGGTATGATCCCTTTGGCAGTCATAGGTTCGGTGATCATAGGTGTCATCCTTGTGCTTTTTGCAGACAGAAAGCATAACAATACCCCTTATATCCTGATAGTTAACTGTGACGGAGAAAAATCTGAGGAAAGTGCTCTTAACCTGATAGAGAAATCTGTTGACAAGTACATGATCAAGTCCAAGACAGTAAGCACTTCCGGTATTGAGCTTACAGCAGAGATCAGGGTAAAAGATGCGGCTACCGGTTTTGTCAACAGGATAAGTGAGATATCGGGAGTATCGGGAGCAACACTTGTAACTTTCAACGGTGAATATATGGGATAACTTAAGATGTTTATCTGATGAAGGAGAACTATGATCAACAATAAGCATACACCCAAGATAATAATCGCTTTGGTGTCCGTTGCAGTGTTATTTTGTCTGCTGGATCAGGTCTACAGTGAAAAGCTTACGAAGATATTAGGCGGCACGGGAGTGACCATGGAATATGAAACCAAGCTTTTTAACACGGATGAATTGATAAGCGTTGATATACAGATGGATGAGGATGAATGGAACAAGATGCTAGCAAACGCCATATCTGAAGAGTACTATACCTGTGATGTAGTCATCAACGGACAGACTCTTAAAAGTGTGGCGATCAGACCCAAGGGCAATACGAGTCTGTCTTCCATAGCCAACAATCCGGATACGGACCGATACAGTCTTAAGCTTGAGTTTGACCATTTTGTGGACGGACAGACATGCTTCGGACTGGATAAACTTATACTGAATAATAATTTTGCGGACGCTACCAATATGAAGGAAGCGATCATATATGATATGTTTAACTATCTCGACGCGGACGCATCCCTGTATAATTACGCAAAAGTATCGCTAAACGGAGAGTACTGGGGCGTATATCTGGCTTTGGAGGGAGTGGAAGACAGCTTTATGCTGCGCAATTTCGGTACACAGGACGGCGAACTCTATAAGCCTGACAGCATGGAATTCGGAGGTGGAGGAGACAGACCTTCAGGTGACTTTAAGCCGGGTGATGGTGATATGCCCGACATGGGCGATTTTGATCCGGAAAACATGCCGGAGAGGGGTGACTTTGATTCGGATAATAAGCCGGAGAGGTCTGATTCTGACAGCGATGAGAACTCGGATGATAGGAAAGGTCCGAGCGGCGATTTCCCGGGCGACTTTTCGATGGGCAGTAAGGGCGGCGCCAATCTTAATTACATAGATGATGATCTGGACAGTTACTCAACCATATGGAACGGTTCTGTGAGCGATACGAGCAAGGGCGACCGGAGGAGAGTCGTGACGGCTCTTAAAAACATAAGTGAAGGAACTGATCTGGAAAAGTACCTTGATGTGGACAATATCCTTAAATATATGGCGGTTCACACATTCTCCGTCAATATGGACAGCTTATCCGGCAATATGGCTCATAACTATTATCTGTATGAGTATGACGGGCAACTTAATATCTTTCCATGGGATTACAATCTCTCTTTGGGAGGGATGAACATGGGAGGCGGAAGTGCGACCGATACTGTCAATGATGCAATCGACACGCCTTTTGATGGAACGGAATTCTTCGATGCTCTGCTTGAAAATGAGGAATATCGTAAGAAGTATCATGAATACCTGCGGATACTTGTCGAAGAATATGTGGAAGGCGGAAGATTTGACGAAGTTTATGATCGTATCCGTTTACAGATAGATGAACTGGTTGAAACTGATCCTACGGCGTTCTTTGAATATGATGAATATCTTAAAGGAGCCGAGACACTGTATAAGACAGTGAAACTTCGCGCCGAGAGCATAAAAGGGCAGCTTGACGGTACCATACCTTCTACGGATGAAGGGCAGCGGGCCGATGATTCAGCGCTTGTGGATGCATCAGACATAGATCTGTCGGTGATGGGAACATTTAATAACGGAGGAAACGGTGACGATGCGGGCCCTGACAATCTGGGACGGGGTCGTAACCGATTCGGGATGCCGGATTTTGACGGCAGATCTAAAAAACAACCTTAATAGTCATAGTCTTACCGCTGGGGCAGTTAGCAGAGATCTTACCTCCATGAGTCTGTGCAACTGCCTTGGCTATTGCCAGACCTACGCCGGTTCCGCCTGTGGATTTATTCCTTGAGGTATCGGGACGGTAGAAACGGTCAAAGAGACGATCCGTATCAGGTGGGGTATCGTAGTTGCAGGTATTAAATACCTCGATCGATATCCTGCTTCTTTTTTTGCTTATGCAAAATCTGATCTCGCCTTCGGGATCACTGTAGCGGATGGCATTATCAAGCAGTACTGAGAGCATCTGCCTTATGGCATCCCTGTCGCCTAAGAGTGTCAGATCATCCTGTATATCGATGTCGAAACGCTTGTTTTGGACCTTAGCCTGCGATCTGAATGCTTCTGCGATCTCCCAGGCGGTGTCGCTTAGTGAAAAACTCTCCCTCACAGGGATGGGCTTTTCCTCGTCAAGCCTTGAAAGTATCACGAGCTCATTAACAAGTTTGCCCATTCGCTCAGTCTGCGAACGGATATTTTCGGTCCATTCATCTTCTCCCTTTTCCATGGCGATCACATCGGTGCTCGTGGCGATGGAAGTAAGAGGAGTCTTGAGTTCGTGACTGGCATCCGTGATGAACTGTTTCTGACTCTCTATATTGTGGATGATGGGCCTTAAGGCTCTTCTGGAGAGGAAGAATACAAAGATGAATACAAGGATAAGGCTTATACCCACAACGGCAAGTGTAAGGTCAAGAAGCGTTCTTACTGATAAGAGTTCTCTCGATACATTTAGGAAGATAAAGACGGTACTGTCATCCAGTGCTTTTCTACAGTACCTGTAGTCGCCGATATAACCCCGATCTTTGCCTTTTTTTGCCGCACGTGCAGCATAGTCGAGAGCATCTTCTTCGTCTATGGAAGCAATATAGTCAATATGAGTAGATGTAAGATTGTTGTCCGGATCGAGACGCACCACGAAGAATCTCGTCATATAATTGGCCTCGATATCGGGTAATTCCATGAAAGGTCTCGGAGGTGGAGCATCCGGACCGGGCTTTGAGGGAGTGTTGGACTCATACCTTAATATATATGACAGGGTCTGATCGGCACGGCCTGTCACGGCTGCGTAGTTAACCCAATTGACCAAAAGTGCGATAAGGAACATAACTGCCGCAAATGCAAGCATGGCTGCGGTTATCACACGTATTCTCATCTTCTTTAACATCAATAACCTCCGATGGACTTTAACTGCTATACTTCCAAAGAGTAACCCGAACCACGTATGGTCTTGATCTGCACATTGCTGCCTATAAGGCGCAGCTTCTTACGGACGAATCCGATGTGGGTCCATACGACATCTATGTCTGATTCGGTATCAAGCCCCCAAATTTTATCCATAAGATGCTCTGTGGAAAAGACATATCCGGGATGCAGCACGAAAAGTTCCATGAGCTGGTATTCTTTATTGGTAAGGCTCACGGATTCGCCGCCCGAACGCATCTCGTAGCGATTGGAATCAAGTGTAAGATCACCTGCATGCATGACGGAATCGGAATAATTCTCGGATCTGCGACCAAGTGCCTTAATACGCGCAATAAGCTCACCCGTGGCAAATGGCTTGGGCAGATAGTCATCGGCGCCGGCATCCAATCCGGCGATACGATCTTCGATCTCAGCCTTGGCCGTAAGCAACAATACAGGAGTAAAGATATGATCTCTTCTTAAAAGAGAGAGGACTTCAAGTCCGCTTTTGCCGGGCATCATGATATCGAGTACTATCACTTCGTATGAACCTTCTTTGATATAGTCCCAGGCATCGTCGCCGTTATGTACGATGTCTACGGAGAATTTGGACTTCTCAAGCAGAACTTTTATTGCTTTTGCAGTTGATATCTCATCTTCCGCGACCAGTACCCGCATCGGTTCCTCCTTTACTTGGCTCTTTTATACTTTTGATTATAATATGACCGTATATTGGTGTAAAGAAAGCACATTTTATAAAATGTTTATTCTTTTAACAGATTTTTGTTAGCACTCTCTCTTGACGAGTGCTAATTTCGTATTATAATGTGAGTTGTAAGGGATGAAAAAGAACAAACATACCATTATGGCAGAAGAGAAATCGCCTGCGCGAGTTTCTCATTGCCAATCCGCACTTCATGCGGAAAGGAGGGAATATGAATATAAGTAAGTTTACGCAGAAATCGATAGAAGCAGTACAGAATATGGAAAAGGTTGCCATGGAGTACGGCAATCAGGAGATCGATCAAGAGCATCTGCTTTATGCGTTGATCACGATAGAGGACAGTCTGATCGCAAAACTCATAGAGAAGATGGAGATCAGGTTCTCGGAGTTTAAGAAGCGCATCGAGCAGGCGCTTGATAAAAGAGTCAAGGTGCAGGGTGGACAGCCATATGTGAGCCAGTCACTTAATAAGGTACTTGTGACCGCCGAGGATGAGGCAAAGCACATGGGGGATGAGTATGTCTCGGTTGAGCATCTTTTCCTGTGCATGCTTAAGAATCCCAACGCAGAAATTAAATCTGTATTTAAGGAATATGGTATTACGAGAGACCGTTTCCTTCAGGCGCTTGCAGCAGTAAGAGGCAATCATACAGTGACAAGCGACAATCCCGAAGCTACCTACGATACTCTTGAAAAATACGGACAGGAGCTCGTTGCCAAGGCCAAGGATCAGAAACTTGATCCCGTTATCGGTCGTGATGAAGAGATAAGAAACGTGATCCGTATCCTCTCAAGAAAGACCAAGAACAATCCGGTGCTCATCGGTGAACCCGGTGTCGGCAAGACGGCAGTCGCTGAAGGTCTGGCTCAGCGTATAGCAAGAGGAGATGTTCCGCAGGCCCTTATGGACAAGAAGATATTTGCTCTGGATATGGGAGCGCTGGTGGCAGGTGCCAAATACAGAGGTGAGTTCGAAGAAAGGCTCAAGGCGGTGCTTGAGGATGTCAAGGGCTCAGATGGTGAGATCATTCTCTTTATTGATGAACTGCATACGATAGTAGGCGCCGGCAAGACCGACGGAGCCTTGGATGCCGGCAATATGCTAAAGCCCATGCTTGCCAGGGGCGAACTCCATTGCATAGGTGCGACGACTCTTGATGAATACAGGCAGTATATCGAAAAAGACGCCGCGCTTGAGCGTAGATTCCAGCCTGTAATGGTGGATGAGCCCACGGTGGAGGACACCATATCCATCTTAAGAGGCCTTAAGGAGAGATACGAGAACTACCATCATGTCAAGATATATGATAATGCGCTGGTTTCGGCGGCAACACTGTCGCACAGATATATAAGCGACAGATTTTTACCTGATAAGGCCATAGACCTTGTGGATGAAGCCTGTGCTCTCATAAAGACCGAGATGGATTCCATGCCTGCCGAGATGGATGAGATGAGTCGTAAGATCACCCAGATGCAGATAGAGGAGGCGGCGCTTAAGAAAGAGGAAGACAAGCTCTCGAAAGAAAGACTTGAGGCACTGCAGAAGGAACTTGCAGAACTTCAGGATGAATATAATGTCAAAAAGGCCGAGCTTGATAATGAAAAGTCAGCCGTAGAGAAACTCTCAGTCTTAAGAGAACAGAGGGAACAGCTTAAGAATGATATCGAGATCGCCAAGCGCGAAGGCAATTATGAAAAAGCAGGTGAACTTGAGTACGGCAGGCTTCCTGAAGTGATCAAGCAGCTCGAATGTGAGGAAGCGGCAGTCGGTGGCAAGATGAAACTTGTGCATGAGGCTGTTACGGAAGAAGAGATAGCGCGTATCGTATCTCGCTGGACGGGAATACCCGTAAGTAAGCTTGGAGAATCCGAGCGTAACAAGACCCTTCATCTTGATGAGGAACTCCATAAGAGAGTCATAGGTCAGGATGAGGGTGTTACCAAGGTGACGGAGGCTATCATCAGATCCAAGGCCGGTATTAAAGATCCCGGTAAACCCATAGGTTCATTCCTGTTCTTAGGACCTACCGGTGTAGGTAAGACTGAGCTTGCCAAGAGTCTGGCTGAGGCACTTTTTGATGATGAGAACAATATGGTGCGTATCGATATGTCCGAGTACATGGAGAAGTTCTCCGTGTCAAGGCTTATAGGAGCGCCTCCCGGATATGTAGGATATGATGAAGGCGGACAGCTTACGGAAGCGGTAAGACGTAAGCCATATTCGGTAGTGCTCTTTGATGAGATAGAGAAGGCACATCCGGATGTATTCAATGTCTTGCTTCAGGTTCTTGATGACGGTCGTATCACTGACAGTCAGGGAAGAACGGTAGATTTTAAGAATACGATACTTATCATGACATCCAATATAGGAGCACAGTATCTTATAGACGGTATCGATCCGGATGGTAATATAAGACCCGAAGCGGAAAGTGAGGTCATGGATGAGCTTCGTGCGCACTTCAGACCCGAGTTCCTAAACAGGCTCGATGAGACCATACTCTTTAAGCCGCTTACCAAGGACAATATCGGCGGAATAGTTGATCTCATACTTGCGGATCTTAATAAGCGCTTGGCAGACAGGGATATAAGGATCGAATTAAGCGATGCTGCCAAGGCTTACATAGCGGACAATGCCTACGATCCGGTATATGGTGCAAGACCGCTTAAGCGATATATGCAGAAGTACGTGGAGACACTCTCTGCAAGGCTTATCCTCAAAGGCGACATAAGCGAAGGACAGAGTATATATATCGATGTTACGGACGGTGAACTGACTGGCGGCATCAGGTGATATCACTTACATTTTTTTAGATAAGGGGCTGCGGCACTTAGTGTGCGGTGGCCCTTATAATATTTTCTTTATTATTGGGTGATGATAGGTTATAATGCAGTGAGACAAATATGGAATCAGGAGTGAATATGAATATACCCGGCGATCCTGTGATGCTACTTAGTTTTATCAATATGAAGCTTCGGGATGAATATGAAGATCTCGATAAGCTCTGTGAGGGCTTAGATGCAGACAAAGATGAGATAATAAAGAAACTTGGCACAATGGGATACAGATACAATAAGGAAAATAACCAGTTTAAATAAGTGATCCGGACCGGACCTGTGACCATGGGACGAAACGGACGAACGGACAGTGTATGGATCTTTTTGAATATGCAAGGGAAAAGGATAAAGAGAAAGAGTCACCGCTTGCGGCAAGACTCCGCCCGCGAACCCTTGATGAGATTGTAGGACAACAGCATATAGTAGGTAAGGATAAGCTGTTATATCGTGCGATCAAGGCAGATAAGCTTAGCAGTCTCATATTCTATGGCCCTCCCGGTACGGGTAAGACCACACTTGCCAAGGTCATAGCAGGGACAACCAGCAGTGATTTTAAGCAGATCAATGCTACGACTTCCGGAAAAAAAGATATGGAGGAAGTTACTGAAGCTGCCGCCAAGACCGCGGGAATGTACGGTAAGAAGACCATACTTTTCATAGACGAGATACACAGGTTCAATAAAGGCCAACAGGATTATTTGCTTCCTTTTGTAGAAGACGGGACGCTTATACTGATAGGAGCGACTACGGAGAATCCTTTCTTTGAGGTCAACGGAGCTTTGATATCGAGATCCATGATATTTGAGCTTAAGCCTTTGTCTGCAGAGGATATCAAGACTCTCATAGACAGAGCGCTTACCGATAAAGAGAGGGGACTTGGTGCATATGGAGCAGATATCACCGATGAAGCGTTAGAGGCATTGGCTGACATAGCCGGCGGGGATGCCAGACATGCGCTCAATGCGATAGAACTTGCGGTGCTTACGACGGATAAGTCGGAAGACGGCGGCATACATATCACGCTTCCTGTCATCGAAGAATGCATACAAAAAAAGGTTGTGCGTTTTGATAAAACAGGTGATAATCACTATGATACCATTTCGGCATTTATAAAGAGCATGAGAGGCTCGGATCCCGATGCGGCGCTTTACTATCTTGCCAAGATGCTGTATGCGGGCGAGGATGTTAAGTTTATTGCCAGACGTATCATGATATGCGCTTCGGAGGATGTAGGCAATGCTGATCCTCAGGCTCTGCAGGTGGCTGTGGCTGCTGCGCAGGCAGTAGAACGCATAGGAATGCCAGAGAGTCAGCTCATATTGTCACAGGCAGTCACATACGTGGCTACGGCGCCGAAGTCCAATGCATCATGCGGTATATATGAAGCGTTTGATGCGGTTAAGGAGACGGGGACGCTCCCTGTACCGCCGCACCTGCAGGATGCACACTATAAGGGAGCGGCCAAACTCGGTCACGGGGTGGGATATAAATATGCCCATGATTATAAGGATCATTACGTGAAGCAGCAATATCTTCCGTATGAACTGTCGGGACGTGAGTTCTACAGGCCTTCGGACAATGGTTACGAGGCTAAGATAAAAGAGCACATGAAGCGGATCAAGGCTGATCCGGATGAATAATATATTAAGAAAGAGTGGGAAAAGAGATGACAACAGCAGAAAAAGCAATGCAGATGCATGAAGAGTGGAACGGCAAGATCGAGACCGTTGCAAAGTCCAAGGTTAAGACAAGGGAAGATCTTGCGATAGCCTATACTCCCGGGGTAGCTGAACCATGTAAGGCTATAGCAAAGGATGAGGAACTCGTATATAAGTATACGATGAAGGCCAATACCATTGCAGTCGTATCGGACGGAAGTGCGGTGCTCGGACTTGGCAATATCGGAGCCAAGGCAGCTATGCCTGTTATGGAAGGAAAGGCAGTGCTCTTTAAGGAGTTCGGCGGTGTCAATGCGGTTCCTATCTGCCTGGATACACAGGATACCGAAGAGATCATCAAGGCCGTCACATATCTGGCACCGGGCTTTGGCGGTATCAATCTTGAGGACATATCAGCTCCGAGATGTTTTGAGATAGAGGAGAGACTTAAAGCCACTTTGGACATCCCCGTATTCCATGATGACCAGCATGGAACGGCCATCGTAGTGCTTGCTGCTACCATCAATGCTCTTAAGATAGTGAAAAAGCCAAAGGAAAGCTGCAAGATAGTAGTCAACGGTGCAGGAAGTGCCGGTGTGGCGATCACAAAACTGTTACTTAAATATGGATTTAATAAAATCGGAATGGTCGACAGAAACGGTGCTATAGCATCTGACAGAACCGACCTCCATTCATCAAAGCAGGAGATGCTAAGCCTCACCAATCCTGAT
>JAILKC010000167.1 GCA_024694055.1 Lachnospiraceae bacterium
AGCGGACCGCCTACCGGCAGTCCGCCTTATCTGTCTAATACTTCTAGTTCTTCTTAAGGTAATCATATATAGGATACTTGATATCGTATCCTTCGTTCTCTACCATTGCCTGAATGCCCTTATTGGTATTGATGTTGATGATAATGGGGGCATTGAGATTGACCGTCATCTGTGTGATGTCCGAAGGAATGGTCATGGTCACAAGTACCAGCGCATTATCTTCTGTAAGCGGGCCGACTGCCTTCTCGACTTCGGATGAGATCTGAGGTTCATATCCGGGCTTTACTGACAGAGCAGTTACAACCGGCATCATGAAAGCGGGCTCATCAAGCGATACTAAGAAGTTCAGTCCGGAAGGAGCACTGTTCTCGCTGTCGAACATCAGGGTGAACTTCTTCAGATCCGGGAATCCAAGTATACCCTCGGGGAACTCAAGGATCTTATCGTCTGATACGTCAATCTTGCCAAATAGCTTAGTAATGTATTCCATAAGTAACCTCCATATATAATATTGCTTCCCTTAATAGTACTATTTTACCGCATATGTATGTACATATCAACGAAATCTTCCTATCAGATAGCATATTAAGAAGGCGACTGCATCAGTAGCCACGATCGTGGAACCTACCGGTGTGCCGGTCACTGTCGATATATACATGCCCACGAAGGCGCATATGACTGAGAGAATGGCTGAGAAAACGGTAACGCTCTTAAAACTGTTAAACAGCCTCATGGCTGACAGCGCGGGAAAGATCACCAAAGCGGATATGAGAAGTGAGCCCACGAGATTCATCGCAAGTACTATGATCACTGCGATTATGACTGCCATCAATAGATTATAAAAACCTGTATTGACACCGGTGGCCTTGGCGAAGTTCTCATCAAAGGTCACCGCAAATATCTTATTATAGAAGAGTATGAATATCGCCGTTACCAGTATGGACAGGATTGCACAAAGCAACACTTCGCCCTTGGTGAGAGTGAGGATGGATGCCGAACCGAACAGCGTGCTGCACACGTCACCCGTTAAATTGGATGAGGTGGGGAATATGTTCATGATCAGATAACCGAATGCCATGGCTCCTACCGATATCATGGCAATGGCTGCATCTCCCTTGATCTTGGTGTTCTGCCCGGTACGAAGCAAAAGTATGGCGCTTATTATCGTGACAGGCAGTATGAGTATCATCTCATTGGTGAGGTTTATTACCGTGGCTATTGCCATCGCACCGAATGCCACGTGTGACAGACCGTCTCCGATAAAAGAGAAGCGCTTCAGAACCAGGGTCACTCCGAGTAACGATGAGCACAGGGAGATAAGTATTCCTACTATGATCGCATATCTCACGAAGGGATATGATAAATACATCACAAAATCGTTCATTTATTCTTTCCTTATTTCTGCGCCATGAATGCTTTGCCGGCCTTACTGTGCAGGTATTCATCGGCAGTACCGAAGAATACTTCCTCGCCTATGTGCAATATGTGCGACGCATATTTTATGGCAGCATCTATGTCATGTGATACCATGATGATCGTGATCCCCTCTTTATTAAGGTCAGAGATCAGAGTATAGAGGGATGACGTGACTTTGGGATCAAGACCGGCTACGGGTTCATCAAGTAAAAGTACCTTGCCTGTGGCGCACAGAGCTCTGGCAAGCAATACACGCTGCTGCTGTCCGCCCGAGAGGTCCTTATATGAGCGCAGGGCAAGATCTGAGATGCCCATTTTTTTCATATTGGCTTCAGCAAGTGCCTTCTCTTCTTTATTATAGAAGGGACGCATTCCGCAGGTAGCCTCACATCCTGAGAGGACGATCTCCTTTACGGTAGCGGGAAAATCTCTCTGAACCTCAGTCTGCTGCGGAAGATAGCCGATCTCATTGCGGGCCAGACCATCGCCGAACAATACCTGTCCGCTTACAGGTTCTGTAAGACCGAGCAATGTCTTCATGAGAGTGGTCTTACCTGAACCGTTTTCTCCGACTATGCACAGATAATCGCCCTTTTTGATCGAAAAATCTATATTCTTTTCTACTGCGATACCGTCATATCCGACGCTCAGTTCTTTTGCTTCTATATAAGCCATACCGGTCTCCGTTACAAAAAACGTGTCTGCAGGATAATGCCTGCTTTCTCAATATAATACCTTAACAGTTTTATTGCAACCATTTAAGAAACAGTTAAGAATTGTACAAGAGTCAGATTAAGATTTTTGACTTAAAGGGTGGTAAGTTATTATCGTGGACGGCCGGGAAGGCCGGATATGAGTGGAGAAGTAGATTAAGTTAAGCTGGAGGAAGAGATGAAAAAGTTATTGGAGAACAAGAAAAAAATCGCAATCATAAGCGGAATACTGGTGGCTGTCATCGCCGTCGGAAGCATAGGGCTTAAGGCCAATGCAGCTATTAAGGTGGACTCATATGCTGCAACAAAAGGATCGATCTCCCGTACTACAGAGATCAACGGCAAGATCGTATCCAATCTGAAGAAGGATTATTATACGAAGATAGACGGAGTCGTAGGCACCGTACATGTCAAAAAGGGTGATGCGGTAAAAAAAGGAGATCTTTTGATATCATATGATAAAGATGATCTCGACTTAAGAATAAGCCTTAACGACTTGAGCGTTGAAGAGGCCGAAGAGAAGTTCAATGGCAAGACACAGGCAGCAGGCCGTGTGGCAGGTTTATACTCACAGGCATCTTCTGAGCTGGCAACACTTGAAGAACAGATTCTTATATATCAGTCAGCGATCGTATCGCTTGATGATCAGATAGCCAGAAAGAAAGCTGCTTTGGCAAGTGAGGGAGCCAATCTTCAGATCTCGCTTATAGAGTGTGACCCGGATGATTATGAGGAACTCTCAAAGCAGGTACAGAGAAATGCTTATGAGCAGGGATACAACAGAGAGCTTACTGAACTTGAAGAGACCAGAGCATGCTACAGCACCAACCTGGCAGACTGCAAGACAAAGCGTGCAGAGATGACCAGCCAGAAGAATTCTTCATATACCAGTATGATGACCAAGGGTGATAAGGCTGCACTTGAACTCGACAAGGAGATGAGCGATATCAAAGCTGAGGACAAGGCCAAGGACCTCGCTGAGGCAGCGGACGGAATACGCGCGGAATTCGATGGTATCGTGACATCAATAGATGTGACCGAAGGAACCAATGTAGGTATAGGCGACAAACTCCTTTCTCTTGATTCGACATCAGATATAGTTGTAAGATCCAACGTTAATAAGTATGATATAGAAAATATCACAGTCGGCCAGACGGCAGACGTAAGAGTGGGTAAGAAGCATTACTCGGGCAAGGTTACGAGAAAAGAGAGAATGGCCGGCGCCGATGAAGGCGAGAGCAACAATGTGGGTACTGAGATCACACTTGATGCTCCCGATGATGGTATAATCTTAGGCGTGGAGACAAAGTCGGCAGTCAATACCGCAGACCTTGAAGACGTGCTTTTAATACCCGAGGCAGCCATCAATGAAGATGAAAACGGAACCTATGTGTTCGTCGAGAAGAGCGGCAAGGCCAATAAGGTATATGTGGAGATCGGCGTTAAGAATGGAGATATGGCAGAAGTCATAAGCGGACTTAACGAGTGCGATAAAGTTATCTGGAATGATACTACGGAACTTACCGACGGTCAGGATGTTAAGTGCTAATTACAGGAAAGAAGAGAAACTATGGAATCAACTAAGGAAAAAATACTAACAGTTAATGATCTGTCCAAGACATTTTCCAACGGTTCTGTGCAGCAGCATGTATTAAAGAATCTGAATCTGTCCATATATAAGGGAGACTTTACCGTAATAATGGGTAACTCGGGATCCGGAAAAAGTACGCTTTTATATGCGCTTTCCGGTATGGACAGACCTACACTCGGTACGATCACGTATTATACCGGAGAAGGTGAGAATGCACAGACCACCGAGATATCCGGCTTCAACAACGACAAGCTTGCAATGTTTCGACGTGATCATGTAGGTTTTGTGTTCCAGCAGAATTACTTAAATGACAGTATGAGTGCTCTGGACAATATCATGGTCTGCGGTCTTCTTAAGACGACCAACAGAAAAGAACTCGCACAACGTGCCAAGATGCTACTCAATAATGTTGAGATCGGAGAAGGTGACTGGAACAAGTTCCCTACTCAGATGTCCGGAGGACAGCAGCAGAGAGTGGCAGTTGTGAGAGGTGTCATCAACAAGCCTGAGATATTGTATGCCGATGAACCGACCGGTGCACTTAATTCACAGAATACGGAGAATGTCCTTAATATCATGACAGACCTTAATAATGAAGGACAGAGCATAGTCATGGTAACACATACCATCAAGGCTGCAGAAAGGGGTAACCGTATCATCTATCTTGCCGATGGTGTGATATCCGATGAGATAGACCTTGGACCTTATGTCGGAGATTATAAGGATGAGAGTAATCCGAAACTTGCTGAGGCCAAAGAACGTCACGGCAGACTTAAGAACTTCCTTCAGGATATGGGCTGGTAATATGTGTTTGTCTGCATCTTGTGATGTGAAATGAGGAAACAATGAACAATCTATACAGATATATTTTTATAGCAAAAAATAATATGAAGAAGCAGAAGGGTGACATGATCACATTCTTCATCCTTATCATGGTATCGGCTCTGCTTCTGTTTATCAGTATATCGTTCCTTTTAGGTACATCAAAGGTCTTAGCCAGCAGTAAGGAGAAAGCCAACGGTTCGGATGCACTGATATATCTGGCTGAGAATACTATCTCAGAGGAACTGCTTGAAGACATCATAATAGAAAATGAATGGCTCGGCGATTATGAAAAGACCAAGGGTATGACAGGATCTTTTGAATACAGAAAAGCCGGAAGCGGTAAGGCGTGGTCGAAGTATTCTTTTGTGATATGTACGTATGATGAGGACAGAACGATCCAAAGGATAACGACTGATATAAGAGACCTTTCGGATAATGACATAGTGTTGCCCATAAGTCTTTCGATCAATTACCGGGTAGGTGATAAGATAGAACTTAAGCTTGAAGAAAATGAGTATAAGTTCAGAGTGGCCGGTTTTGACGAGAATGCGTATTACTGCTCACCGATGAACATGGGACAATACCTCATATATGTATCTGACGATATGTTTGATGAACTGAATGATGAGAATCCGGACAATTTTCTTACGCCTATAACCATGTTCAACTGTAAGTACAGCAGTAAGGCGATTAAAAGCGATATTGACGGTAATACCATGTTAAATCAGCTGTCAGAAGAGCATAAGATGGCTCTGTTCAGATATGCTGAGGATCATCCCGACAGTAAATTAAACGGATTATGGAACTGGCTGCCCGTGGATCTTATGATGAGCGCATCCATGATTTTGCCCTTTGTATTCGTCGGCTTTTTGGTAATGTTTGCCGTTATCATATTTGTGATCGCGCTTGTTATCACTTCGTTCAGTATTAAGAACTTCATCATGACCAATATGAGAAATACAGCGATCATGGAAGCTTCGGGTTATACTGTTAAGGAGCTTACTGCGATACTTGTGATCCAGCTTACATTTGTGGCGTTTGCCGGTGGTGCAATGGGATGTATAGCAGGGGCGGCATGTATAGACAAAGTCGGGATCATGATATTGATGATGCTCGGACTGCCGTGGAACCAGCCTATCAGCATAGGAACGGCTATAGGCGTCACCATCGGAACGAGTATTATCACTGCTCTGATCACAAGATTGCTTGGTCGGGATTACAAGAAGACACCGGTGCTTGATGCCCTGCGTGGCGGTATCAATGCACATAATTTCAGGAAGAACTTCTTTGCTTTTGATAAAACAGCCTTTCCGGTATCGATAACGCTCGCCTTAAAGGAGACTTTCGGTAAGTTTAAGAGTCAGATCGGTATCATATTCATAGCAGGTATACTGACCATATCGACCATGGTAGGATTTGGCATGTTGGACACTTATGTGCTTGATCCGAAAGGCCTGCTTAATATAGCGGGAATCACCGAAGAGAATGCTGATATATATGATGCCAATGATGCCGTGAGACAGAGCGTTGAATCAATGGCTATGGTAGAAAGCGTTAACGGCACCATGTGGAGATCATATGAATATTATAACGGAAGAAAAAAACAGAGCTTTACGACCAGGGCTTATTATTCCACGGATATTATAAAGGGTGGAAGCATAGTGGAAGGAAGATGGCCCAAATATGACAATGAGGTGATGTTTGGAACGACTGCAGCCTCCACGCTCGGAGTAAAGACAGGCGACAGCGTAACACTTAAAAACGGAAATGTCGAAGAAAACTATATCGTATCCGGATTATGCCAGACCATGAACAATATGGGCCAGATGGCGTACATGACATTTGACGGATTGCTAAGAACGGGTGACACCATTAATTCATATACACTTAATGTGATGTTCAAGGAAGGACATGAATACCAGGAATTCGAGAGAGAATTCAAGGATATGTATCCTGATATGGAGGTGGAAGACTTCAAAGTGGCTTATGAGAACTCCGTGGGAGTCATAAGGATCGGTATGGAAGGATTTACGATACTGATAGCGGTTATCACTGTTGCGATCGTCGCATTTGTGGAAGCGCTGATCATAAGGACGCAGGTCACAAGAGAGTGGCGTAATTTAGGTGTCAGCAAAGCCCTCGGATTTACTTCCGGACAGCTTATCGTGCAAACCATGTTATCCAATATACCCAGTATACTTATGGGAGTATTTGCAGGATTGTTGCTTGCCATCAAATCGACTGCCAAAGTTATGATGGCTGCGATGTCGATCTTCGGTTTCAGAAATGTTGACATCAATTTAAGACCTCAGTCGTATCTGTTCACGGCGATCATAATCATTGGCGTAGCCATGGGAACATCGGCTTTCATCGGGCGCAGGATCAAGGTGCTTGAGCCGGTTAAGATGATCACTGAAGAATAAAACATCATGCGGATGCTTTATTCCCGCGGGCCAATTTGGAGCGGATGTTTTATTCCCGCCGGCCAGGTTATGGTATAATAATCGATAGTATGGGAGGCGTTGGATGCATTACAATTGTCTGATAGTTGATGATGAGACCGATCTTGCGGTCATGACAGCTGAATATTTCAGGATGTTTGATGTGTCCACACAGTATGTGACAAGCGCCAAGGAGTGCTATGAATTCCTGGAGAATAATACTGCGGACATCATTCTGCTTGATATCAACCTGGGTGACGGACTCGGATTTGATATCTGTAAGAAGTTGCGAGATCAGATGCAATTGCCTATAATCTTTATTAGCGCAAGGCAGAGTGATGATGATGTGCTTATAGCCTTAAGCATCGGTGGTGACGATTATGTCAAAAAGCCCTATAGTCTTTCGGTATTACTTGCCAAGGTCAAGGTGAGTCTTAAACGTGCCGAACAGATAAAACTTGCTGAGGGCAGTGCCCAGAGTGACGCGTTACCTGAAGAAGGTGATGATGATTCACAGATACTTCGCATGGATGCAGCTACAATGTCGGCGGTATTATCAGGCAATAAGATCCCGCTCAAGGCGAAGGAATATGCTCTTTTATCCTGCCTCTATGCGCATAAGAATGAGATTGTCAAAAAGGAAGTGCTCTTTGATGAAGTGTGGGGCGATTCTTTTTTCAGCGACAGTACTCTTAATGTACATATCAGAAAGCTTCGTGAGAAGCTTGAGACAGACCCCAATGATCCGAAGCTTATCAAGACGGTATGGGGAACAGGGTATATACTCGAGATATGAAGGCCGTAAGATATATAGTACTTACATATACAGTGATAATGATCGTGGCTCTTGCCATGTTCATTAAGGTTGACAAAAATATAGAATACAAAGATCGTGATATTCTCTATTACAATGAGCAACTTCACAAAGTCATAAGGGCATATGAAGCCGGTGTGGCCGAAGATGTGATAGAGTCTGAATATGAATGCGAGATCGTGTTTTCCAAGAATATAGAAGATCCCGAACTCATCTGTTTGTATGAAAGGGGAGATTTCGTTCTTGATCTTATTGTTAACGGTGAATATGTCGGCAAAGTGGCCTGGGATGACGGTTATCGCACATATGATGATATCAAACACGAATACTTAAAAGCCGCACTTTTGCTCTGGTTAATTGTTCTTGGAAGCGGCTATCTGTTGCTGTTTATCATATATCATAATCTTATATTACCCATTTATGAGATGAATAAATATGCCGAGGAGATCGCCAAAGGTAATCTGGATGTAAGTATACCCATGCGCAAGCACAATTTCTTCGGTGGATTTACCGAAGCTTTTGACATCATGAGGGAGGAACTTAAGGATGCCAAAAAGAGAGAGATTGAGTCTGAGATAGCCCGTAAGGAACTTGTCGCTTCCCTAAGTCACGACATCAAGACTCCGCTTGCGGTTATAAAGGCCACCTGCGAAGTGCTTGAACTTAAACTTAAGAGAAGCTTAAGTTCCAATCCTGTTGAGGGCATTCTTAATAATGTGTCAGAGATCATAAGCTACTATACTTCAGACAGAAAAGAGAGGATGAGTGAACTTGAAGACGGACTGACCAAGATATCCACTATATCCGATAAAGCAGATACCATCACATCCATTATGAGCGATATGATGCATGCCAATCTTGAGGATCTTGAGAGGATAGATGTCAATCCCACTGAAGAGAACTCTCTTTTGATCATGAACTTTTTCGAGAATCTTCATGATTACGGCAAAATATGCATGGTCAACAGTATCCCGCCATGTCTTGTGTATATGGACAAGCTTCGTATGGAGCAGGTCATAGACAATATCGTGGGCAATTCATATAAATATGCAGGCACTGACATTGTGGTAAAATTCGACGAAGCGCCCGATATGGAGATGGCTGATGGATCCAAGGGCAGGTTCATACGTATAAGGATAAGCGACAGCGGTCCGGGAGTGAGTGAGGATGATCTGCCGCTTGTTGCTGAGAAATACTACAGAGGAAGCAATTCTGCCGGCAAGAACGGATATGGTCTTGGCATGTATCTGTGCAGATGTTATATGGAAAAACAGCATGGTGGAATGGATTATTATAACGATAACGGCTTCACGGTCGAGCTTCTGCTCAAAAAGGTCTGATGCGTGCGGTTTCACCGCCGTTTTGTGACTATTTTCTCACAAACATATATTTTATACTTTTTTTATTGTATATTTTGAACATTTCTGTGATAATGACTTCATTGTATAATCTCAATAGTTAGCATAGACTAACAGCGATAAGCGCTGTTATACAGTCAGATCATATATATTCGGTTGCAATGACAACCGTCGGGGCATGGAGGATAGAAATGCCAAAGTTTAGTGTTAAAAAACCTTTCACCGTACTCGTGGGTGTGATAATAGCCATTGTGCTCGGTGTGGTGAGTCTTATAAATATGCAGCTTGACCTGCTGCCTGAGATCTCGCTTCCCTATCTTGTGGTGATCACCACATATCCCGGAGCCAGTGCCGAGAAGATCGAGGCTGAGATCTGTGAACCGATGGAGGATTCGCTCGGTACGATCAACGGTGTTAAGAATCTTTACAGTGTATGTAATGAGAATTACGGTATGGTCGAGCTTGAATTTGTCGACGGTACGGATCTTGACAGTGCGATGGTCAAGGTATCGAGCGCACTTAATTCTCTTCAGCCGTATCTGCCGGAAGATGCAGGTACGCCTTCCGTTATCGAACTGTCTACCGATATGATGGCCAGTGTCTATCTTGCTGTCAGCAGGGACGACATGGATATGGATGAGCTGTCGCAGTTTATCAAGGATGATATCACACCGCAGTATAAGAAACAGAACGGTGTTGCGAGCGTTACGACCCTCGGTCTTGTGGAGAAGACAGTGGAAGTAAGGCTTAATAAGGCAAAAGTGGACGCACTCAATGACAGGATACTCGCCAGTCTTGACGGCGCTTTTGCGGATGCCGTGGAACAGCTTGATGATGCCAAGAAGCAACTTAATGATTCACAGAAGACTATCAACAAGAACAGGGACAAGCTCGTTAAGAGTCAGAAGGATCTCGAAGACAGCGTGACAGATCTTGTGGACGGACAGAAGGAGCTTGATGAGAATAAGACCGACTATTATAAGAATCTGTCTGATTATGAGGAGAATAAGGATAAGCTTGAAGAAAACAAAAAGAAGATGGAGAATGCTCAGAGTGAGTTAAAGAGCAAAAAGGCGGAAGCCAACACCAAGTTGACTGAAGCCAGTGCGAAACTTGAGCAGACATCTACCAAAATAGATACAGCAAGAGATTCCATAGATGCGATAGATCTGGCGGATAAGCTTGAACAGCAGTTAACCGAACTGACGAACAAACAGACAGACCTGCAGAATCAGCTTGCAACTTTGACACCGGCGGATCCGGACTATGCTTCTTTAAACACGGAAAAGAATGATGTTGACAATGCCATAGCCAACCTTACTCCGGAGAAGAACAGTGCGGTGGCCGCTGCCGACAGAATTGTGGCGGGACTTGGCGCGGCAGACAGAGCGGCAGCGAAATCTGCATTACAGGCCAATATAGCGGAATACGAAGCGGGATACAGGGAACTGGAAAAAGGCAAGCTCGAAGCAGCCGAGGAACTTGGAAGCGCGGATGCACAGTTAAGAATAGGCAAGCAACAGCTTGAATCGGCAGACGATCAGCTTGACTCAGCCGAGAAACAGCTGGATTCGGCCAAGAAGCAGCTTGATAAAGCTCAGGACCAGATCACGGACGGCTGGGATCAGATAGCTGATGGCAAAGAACAGATCGATGATGGTTGGGAGTCTATAAGAGACGGAGAGAAGCAGTTAAGCGACGGCTGGGATGACTATAATGATGCGGTCAAGTCGTATGAGAAGCAGCGTCGTGAAGCTGAGAAGAAGGCCAATGCGGATCAGCTGCTCACGCTTGATGCACTGACAGGACTTATATATGCGCAGAACTTTGAGATGCCTGCAGGCTATGTGGATGATAAGCTTGACAATCAGTGGCTTGTCAAAGTGGGAGAGCATTACGGCACAGTTACCGAACTTACAGATATAGTCCTTACGAATATCCATGATGTCGGAGACATCACCCTCGGCGATGTAGCGGATATCACGGTGATAGACAATTCGGATGACAGCTATGTAAGGCTCGGAGCCGACAAAGCCGTAGTCCTTTCGATCTTTAAGAGTTCAACGGTCGGAACCAATGATATAAGTAAGACAATAAAAGCTACGAATGAAGAACTGATGGAGAGATTCCCCGGACTGCATGTCGTGACGCTTGTGGACATGGGAGATTATATAGACCTTATCGTCAAGAGCGTACTTAAGTCGATGATCATAGGAGCGATCTTGGCCATAATCATCCTTGCGTTCTTCCTTAAGGATGTTCGCCCGACATTAGTCGTTGCGATCAGCATACCTTTAAGTGTCATGACAGCGCTTGTGTGCATGTATTTTTCGGATATATCCCTTAACATGCTCTCATTGTCCGGTCTGGCACTCGGTATAGGAATGTTGGTTGATAACTCCATAGTCGTAATAGAGAATATATACCGACTGCGAGGCAAGGGAATAGCGGCTCCAAGAGCTGCCGTTCAGGGTACGAAGCAGGTGTTCGGAGCCATCACGGCATCCACTCTTACTACGGCCTGTGTATTCCTGCCCATGATATTTACAACAGGTCTTGTTAAGGATCTGATGGGGCCTATGTGCCTTACGATCGTATACTGTCTTATAGCCTCACTTTTCATAGCCATGACCGTAGTGCCTGCCGCATGTTCTACAGTACTTAAGAATGCGGAAGCGAAGAAGCATCCGATGTTTGATAAGATAATGGATGCATACGGAGCGGCGCTCAGGTTCGGACTTAAGGTTAAGATCGTACCGATAGGTGCAGCCATAGGATTGCTTGCACTGTCCGTATTTATGGTGATCAAGATGGGTATCGTCGTGATCCCTGACATGACCATGACTCAGATCGAGGCGACGATCACATATCCTGATGATACGCTGAAAGAAGATGCTTACAGGATGACTGATGAAGTGATAGATAAGCTCCTTGAGGTAGACGGACTCGGAACCATAGGTGTTATGACCGGTGGCGATGAAGCACTTATGATCAGCGAACTGTCTGATCAGCCGGACAATTTCCGTACGATGTCATTCCTTATGATGACTGAGGATCCCAACGCGGGTGATGCAGAGATCAGAAGGATCATGAAGGATATCGAAGCTGCTGTCGATGGTATGGACGTTGATTTTAAACTTGAGACGATGTCATCCGAGATGGATGATCTGACAGGAGGTTCGGGCTTATCTATCAATGTATACGGTGATGACCTCAAGGTTCTTGACGATATATCGCATGATCTGATGGATATCATAGACGGAGTCGAAGGATTTACGGATATCTCCAACGGTGAAGAGAATGCGGACAAAGTCCTGCATGTGGATATAGACAAGAATGCGGCGATGAGCAAGGGTCTGTCTGTCGTACAGATATATCAGGAGATAAGCAATAAGATAAAGAGTGAGAAGAAGGCAGTCACAGTGACCGTTAACGGAATAGATATGGATATCCGTGTGGTCAATGAGATGGAGCCTCTCACAAGGGAGAATCTGTTGGATTATGAATTTACGACAGAGATAACGGATGATGATTATGATACTGTCACCGAGGAACATAAGCTGTCAGAGTTTGCGACGGTTGAAGTGCTTGACGGTGTAACGGCTATCGATCGTAAGAATCAGTCAAGATATATAACCGTGACGGCTCAGGTAGAAGAAGGCTACAACCTGACACTGCTCTCAAGAGATCTTAAGCCGCTCGTGGATTCATACGATCTGCCCGGCGGTTACACAATAGAGATGGGCGGAGAATATGATTCCGTAGTTCAGATGATCAAGCAGATGGCGCTGGTGGCAGGACTTGGACTGCTCATGGTATACCTCATCATGGTAGCCCAGTTCCAGAGTCTGTTAAGTCCGTTCATAGTCATATTCACGGTGCCTCTTGCGTTTACCGGCGGATTCTTATCGCTGTTTGTGGCAAGAGAGAATATGTCAGTCATATCCATAATGGGACTTGTGGTGCTCATGGGTACTGTCGTTAATAACGGTATCGTGTTCGTTGATTATACCAATCAGCTCCGAAAAGGAGGGCTTGACAGACATACGGCTCTCGTTGAAGCGGGCAAGACCCGTATGAGACCCATACTTATGACGGCTCTTACGACGATCCTGGCCGAGTCCAATCTGATATTCGGTGACGATATGGCGACTCAGCTCGGACGCGGTATGGCACTTGTAATAGCAGGCGGTCTGGCTTATGCCACACTCATGACACTCTTTGTCGTGCCTGTAATGTATGACATCATGTTTAAGAAACAGCCTGTGGACATCGACACAGGCTCCGATACCGAACTTGATGATATCCCGGATGATGCTGCCGATATAATGGCGCAGCTTACGGCTGCGGGTGTGACGCAGGAACCGGAGGGACTCTCATCCGGTCCGTCGGATACGGATGCACAAAATGCATAAATATATGAAAAAACACTTGCTTAGAGCAAGGGTTTGTGCTAGTATACTCTAGTAACATATGTAGTTGATAGAGGTGAGCCAAGCGGCTCACCTCATTTGTTGCATGGCATAAGGAGTATTATGAGCAGGAAGGATATTGAGGAGCGTACTGAGCGGTTGCTTGAACCGATAGTGCAGTCCGAGGGCGTATCGATATACGATGTCGAATATGTCAAGGAAGGCAGCGACATGTACTTAAGAGCCTATATCGATAAGGAAGGAGGAGTCACGATAGATGACTGTGAGAACGTAAGCAGAGCGTTGAGTGCCAAGCTTGATTCTGATGATTTTATCGATGAAGCGTACATTTTGGAAGTCAGCAGTCCGGGACTCGGGCGCAGACTTAAAAAGCCGAGACACTTCATTAAATCCATGGGGCAGGAGATTGAACTTAAGACATACAAAGCCGTGGATGGCAGCAAGGAATTTACGGGGACACTTACCGGATATGACGGTGGTGTGATAACCGTTGATATAGATGGAACCGACAGGTCGTTTGATGAAGCTGATGTGGCGGATGTCAGATTAACTTTTGATTTTTAAGCGGAGCGGCTTGGCCGTATGACCGCATACACTAGATTTGACTTATAAGGATAGGAGAAAGGAAGAGTCATGAACAAGGAATTAGTAGAAGCACTGGAGATGCTTGAGAGCGAGAAGGAGATCAGCAAAGAGACGCTGTTTTTGGCGATTGAGGATTCGCTGCTCATAGCATGCAAGAATCATTTCGGAAAGGCAGACAATGTCAAGGTCGAGATTGACAGAGAGACAGGAGATTTCCTTTGCTACGCCGAGAAGGAAGTAGTGGAGAGCGAGGATGATGTCCTTGAGCCTATCGAGCAGATCACTCTTAAGGATGCTGCGCAGATCGACAAGAAGGCCAAGGTTGGCGACAAGATCAAGGTAGAGATACAGAGCAAGGAGTTCGGACGTATCGCCATTCAGATCGCCAAGAACGTTATACTGCAGAAGATCCGTGAGGAAGAGAGAAGTGTTATCTATAATCAGTTCAATGAGAAAGAGAAGCAGGTAGTCACCGGTATCGTACAGAGATATGTCGGCGACAACATCTCGATAAACCTTGGTAAGGCAGATGCTTTGCTTAACAAGAGCGAGCAGGTTCCTTCAGAGCATTTCAGACCTACCGAGAGGATCAAAGTCTACATAGTAGAAGTCAGAAATACCAATAAGGGACCCAGGATCCTGGTAAGCCGTACACATCCCGAACTTGTAAAGAAGCTTTTTGAATCTGAAGTAGCCGAGATAGCTGACGGAACAGTAGAGATCATGTCCATAGCAAGAGAGCCCGGAAGCCGTACCAAGATGGCTGTATGGAGCAACAATCCCAACGTGGATGCGGTTGGTGCCTGCGTAGGTATGAATGGTTCAAGAGTCAATTCTATCGTGGACGAGTTAAGAGGAGAGAAGATCGATATCGTCAACTGGGATGACAACCCGGGTGCACTTATACAGAATGCACTTTCACCGGCCAAGATCGTTGCGGTATTCGCAGATCCCGATGAGAAGACAGCCAAGGTCGTTGTACCTGATTATCAGCTCTCACTTGCCATCGGTAAGGAAGGTCAGAATGCAAGACTTGCGGCAAGACTTACCGGATACAAGATCGACATCAAGTCAGAGACGCAGGCTAAGGATGCTCCCGGATTCCGTTACGAGTATTATGCCGACGAAGAGTGGGATGAAGATGCGGAGTACGAGTACGACGAGGAAGGCTACTACGAAGAAGCGCCTGAGACAGAAGCAACTGAAGGTGAAGAGTAATTATGCCCAATCAGCTTAGGACCTGTGTGGCATGCAGGAAGATATCAGATAAAAAGGATATGATAAGGATCGCCCTTGATAAGTCGGGGGAGGCTGTGGTGGATCCTAAGGGGACACACGAAGGAAGAGGCGCATATGTTTGCCGTAATGCGGAATGCATAACAAGATGCACAGGCAGACGATGCCTTGACAGATCGTTTCGAAAGAAGATATCCGATGAGTGCTACGCAGAGGCAGAAGTTAAGCTTACTGAGCTGATCAAGCAGGATGAGTCACATAACCGGAGATGACAGATTGAAAAATGACAGGATACTGTCCATGCTGGGGCTTGCAGTCAGATCGGGCAATCTCGTAGGCGGAGAGTTCAGTGTGGATAAAGCGATCAAGGAAAAAAAGGCCAGACTTGTGATAGTGGCGTGCGATGCATCTGACAATACCAAAAAGGGTATGAGTGATGCATGCAGATTCTATAAGATTCCGTACATGGAATACGGAGACAAGGAATCGCTCGGACACTTCACGGGAAAGGATATAAGAGCTTCGGTGGCTGTGACCGACGAAGGTTTTGCAAAGGCGTTATTACGTAGTAAGGAGGAAATAGATGGCTAAGATGAAGATATCAGAATTAGCAACTGAGATAAATGTTGATAAAAATGAGATCGTAGCATTTTTGCAGAGTACGGGATTTGAATGCAAGAGTGCGACCAAGAGCATCGAAGATGAGCAGATCGATCTCGTGAAGAAGCATTACGGCGCATCCGGCGCCGACAAGGCTGATAAGAAGAAGGAAAGTGCCGTTTCGGCAAAAGAAAAGGCGACTGAGAAGCCTGCAGCCCCGGCAGCAGAAGCCCCGGCAGAAGACAAGAAGCCCAGAGAGAGTGCGGATCCTGCAAAGCAGCCACCCAAGAAGAAAAAGACGATCATATTTGTGAGCAATCCGAATAATTCCAAGATGCCTGCAGGAAGCCGTCCACCCGTGTCTTCGGCACCGAATGCGGGACGCAGACCTGCTCCCATGGCAGGAGGAAGACCTGTACAGCTCGGCCCCAACCAGATAATCAACAAGGCTACGGGCAAGATCATAGAGAAACTTCCGCCCAGAGCCAAAGAGGAAGAGGCCGTTGAGGAGACCACCGTACAGAATACAGGTGCAGCAAATGGAGAGAAAAATGCGCAGAGCAGGGATAATAGAGAGCATGAGAGCAGAGGCAGGTCTTTTGAGGACTCTCGCAGGGATGATAAAAAAGGCAGCAGGCCTGTTTCGTCTGATAACCGCGGCGGTGGTTCTTTTGATCGCGGTCAGAGAGGAAATGCAAGACCGGGAGATAGACATGACACTGCAAGAACGGGCCAGAAGCCGGGCAGAGGATTCCAGGCGCCTGATATCCCGTCGTCTAAGCCGGGTGCGTCAGACAAGCGCAGAGACAATCAGGCAAAAGACAAGAGATCTAAAAAGGACGCTCTCTACGAAGACGGTGAGATAAAGAACAAGAACAAAGCGGGCAGATTCATCAAGCCCGAGAAGAAGGAAGAGCCTGTTGAGGATATCAAGGTCATCACCTTGCCGGAAGTACTCACGATCAGAGAGCTTGCCGAGAAGATGAAGATGCAGCCTTCCGCAATAGTTAAGAAACTGTTCCTTAAGGGTCAGGTAGTTACCGTGAACCAGGAGATATCATATGAAGATGCCGAGAACATCGCCATCGAATTTGATATCATGTGCGAACAGGAAGTCAAGGTAGATGTAATAGAAGAGCTTCTTAAGGAAGAAGAAGAGGCAACAGAGACCATGGTAGAGCGTGCACCCGTTATCTGTGTAATGGGTCATGTAGACCACGGTAAGACATCGCTTCTTGATGCGATACGTAAGACAAATGTAACGGACAGGGAAGCCGGCGGTATCACGCAGCATATCGGTGCTTATACCGTTAAGGTGGGAGATCGTAAGATCACATTCCTTGATACACCGGGACATGAAGCTTTCACGGCCATGAGAATGCGTGGTGCCAATGCTACGGATATTGCCATCCTTGTGGTTGCGGCAGACGACGGCGTGATGCCTCAGACAGTTGAGGCTATCAACCATGCCAAGGCAGCAGGCATCGAGATAATCGTTGCCGTCAATAAGATAGATAAGCCCAATGCCAACATAGATAAGGTTAAGCAGGAACTCGCAGAGTATGAGCTCATACCTGAGGATTGGGGCGGAAGTACAGTATTTGCTCCGGTATCTGCCAAGAGCGGTGAAGGTATCAAGGAACTCCTTGATATGGTACTGCTCACAGCCGATATCTTGGAACTCAAGGCCAATCCCAAGCGTAAGGCAAGAGGTCTTGTCATTGAGGCAGAGCTTGATAAAGGTCGCGGTCCCGTGGCTACCGTTCTTGTACAGAAGGGTACACTTAAGGTCGGTGATTTCATATCTGCCGGTGTCAGTCACGGTAAGGTACGTGCCATGATAGATGACAAGGGCAAGAGGGTAAAAGAAGCAGGACCTTCAATACCTGTAGAGATTCTGGGTCTCAATGACGTGCCCGGAGCAGGTGAAGTGTTCATAGCTCATGAGTCGGATAAACAGGCTAAGCAGTTTGCGGACACATTCATAGCTCAGAGTAAGGTTAAGAAGCTTGAAGAGACCAAGTCTAAGATGAGTCTCGATGATGTATTTGCACAGATACAGGAAGGCAATCTTAAGGAACTCAATCTCATCGTCAAGGCTGACGTACAGGGTTCAGTCGAGGCCGTTAAGCAGAGCCTTGTCAAGCTTTCCAATGAGGAAGTTGTGGTTAAGTGCATTCACGGCGGCGTAGGTGCGATCAACGAATCCGATGTAGCGCTTGCGGTTGCATCCAATGCGATCATCATCGGCTTCAATGTACGTATTGATGCAGTGGCCAAGGAGACAGCCGATCATGAGGGCGTTGATGTAAGACTTTATAAGGTTATCTATCAGGCTATCGATGATGTGGAAGCAGCCATGAAGGGTATGCTTGATCCCGTATTCGAGGAGAAGGTCATCGGTCATGCCGAGGTGCGTCAGATATTCAAGGCATCTGCAGTCGGCAACATCGCAGGTTCATATGTGCTTGACGGTGTATTTACAAGAGGCTGTAAGATCAGGATATCAAGAGAGGGCGAGCAGATATACGAAGGAGCGCTTGCTTCTCTTAAGAGATTTAAGGATGACGTCAAGGAAGTCAAAGCAGGATTTGAGTGCGGTCTCGTATTCGAAGACTTTGACAGTATGCAGGAACTTGATCAGGTCGAGGCATATGAGATGGTAGAGGTACCCAGGTAATGCGTAAGAGTAGTGTAAAATACGAGCAGGTCAATGAAGAGATAATGCGTGCGCTTGCAGACATAATCAGAACGGAAGTCAAGGATCCCAGGGTTCCTGAGATCACTTCCGTTGTGGCTGTCGAAGTGACACCTGATCTTGGCAATTGCAATGCATATATAAGTGTATTCGGCGATGAAGAAGTGGCAAGGGAGGCTTTGGTCGGTCTTAACAGCGCTACGGGATATATCCGCAGCAGACTGGCCAAGATGCTTAACCTGCGTCATACGCCGGAGATAAGATTCTTAATTGACAGATCCATAGCCTACGGTGTAGATATGATGAGCCGCATAGATGAGGTTATGGAGAAGGATAACAGATCCAGAGAGTTAAGAGGCGAAGAAGAATAATCGTGGAAAAGATATTAGATGAGATAAAAGGAGCAAAGTCCATAGGCATCACCGGCCATATCAGACCGGACGGCGACTGTATAGGATCGTGTATGGGAATGTACATGTATCTTAAAAAGACGCTGCCTTCGGATGTCGTGATAGACGTCATACTTGAAGAGCCTCCGGCAATCTTTTCTTGCATTAAGGATATCGATGTGATATCCAAAGAGCCGGGTCATGATAAATATGATCTGCTCATCATAATAGATACGTCCATAGACAGGATAGGTGCGGCGGACAAGGCTTACAGGACTGCAGGCCGTACGATCAATATCGACCATCACATCACCAATCAGGGTGGCGGTGATGTCAATTACATATATCCTGAAGCCAGTTCTGCATCTGAACTTACATATGATCTGATGGATAAGTCATATGTGGACAAAGATATAGCGTTGGCGATATATATAGGCATAATTCATGATACGGGTGTCATGCAGTATTCAAATACATCTCCGAGGACACTTCGGACGGTGGCAGAACTCATAGAATACGGCTTTGATTTCCCGAGGCTCATAGATGAGACCTTCTATGAGAGGACTTACGTGCAGAATCAAATACTCGGCCGTACACTTACCGAGAGCATACTCTTTATGGACGGACAGTGTATCGTCAGCGGAGTCAGCCTTAAGACCATGAGATTCTATGGCTTAAAGAGCAAAGATCTTGACGGGATAGTCAATCAGCTTCGTTATACCAAGGGCGTTGAAGTTGCCATTTTTATGTATGAGCTTGAACCGCAGAGGTGGAAGGTCAGCATGCGTTCGTGTGGCGGTGTGGATGTGTCCGATGTGGCTGAGTATTTCGGCGGTGGAGGACATATGAGAGCTGCGGGATGCAACCTGACGGGAAGCTATTATGATGTGATCAACAATCTTTCTGCAAGGATCGCGTTGCAGATGGGTGAATAGAGCCTATGTACAACGGTATCATCAATGTATACAAGGAAGCCGGCTATACGTCATTTGATGTTGTGGCCAGGCTTCGCGGAATACTTAAGCAGAAGAAGATAGGCCATACCGGTACGCTTGATCCGGATGCCACGGGAGTTCTTCCGGTGGTAGTCGGGAACGCTACAAAGCTTGTCGACATGCTCACCGACAAGAAGAAAGAGTATGTGGCGACATTTATGCTCGGAATCACGACTGATACGCTTGATGCGTCGGGACAGGTGCTTGGTCGCGCGCAGGTGGATGCGTCTGAGGATGATGTGGTTAAGGCCGTCATGAGTTTTAATGGAGATATCATGCAGATCCCTCCCATGTTTTCGGCGCTTAAGGTTGACGGGAAAAAACTGTGCGATCTGGCCAGAGAGGGCAAGACCGTGGAGCGCAAGCCCCGTCCGGTGACGATCCATGAGATCGAGATACTTGATATTGACATACCGAATGTCAAGTTAAAAGTACTGTGTTCCAAAGGGACTTACATACGTACTCTCTGCGACGATATAGGACGTATGATTGGATGCGGTGCCGTAATGACATCGCTTTTAAGAACCGTATCCGGAAGATTTACAGCAGATGATGCCCATACTCTTGATGAGATAGAACAGAGTATGAAGCAGGGAAGAATAGAAGAACTGATCATCCCAACGGATGCAGTATTTGAGGACGCATGCGAATATGTGGCAAAAGGGCAGGAATACTCTTTGGTGAGTAACGGCAATAAGATCACCATCCCGGATATGACATGCGATAAAGTAAAGATATATGATACCGATCACAGATTCATGGCATTATATGAACTGTCGGATAAAAAGAGGAGAATATATAAGCCCGGTCTTATGTTCTTGAGCAATCAGTGACCGGAATGCCCGTATAAAGCGATCTTTTATCGGGCCAGGCAGATTATGAGACTTATCAAAGGGACAACTGATTTTTATATAGACAGGCCGACAGCGGTATGCATCGGTAAGTTTGACGGTGTGCACAGCGGGCACAGGATGCTCTTGGAACACATAACCGCAAAGAAGGCGTTAGGCCTCATTCCTACGGTGTTTACGTTCGATATGGCGCCGGAAGAACTCTTCACAGGAGTGCATAATGACGAATTATGCACAAGGGACAAAAAGCTTGATATCCTTGAACAGCTGGGCGTTGAATTGGTGATAGAGTATCCGCTTACCATGGATACGGCATCAATCGAACCGGAAGATTTCATCGAGCAGATTCTGGTGGACAGACTGAATATGCGCTATATCGCGGCCGGTCCGGATCTGTCATACGGCAAGGGCGGCAAGGGCGGCAGAGAGCTTATAGAGTATTTCAGTCATATATACGGGTATGATGTTGATATTATAGACAAGCTTCAGTATGAGGGAAGCGATGTTAGTTCCAGCCGAATAAGACAGGCACTAAGTAATGGCGAAAAGACTTTGGCTGAGAATATGCTCGGCAGGCACGGGTTGGCATGACGGATATTAATGAACACAAATCCAAATTTTTTACTTTGACAGGCGCTGCTGTGCTGGTACTTATGACGGCAGGCCTTTTTGGTATGCGTGCGCACGCCGCCACTGTTGCGGAGAGCCTTGACGGAGTGGGAGCCGGACTCATACTGGACGAGTGGATGACCGAAGAAGAATATAAGGAAGCCACGAAGGGCGTTGAAGCTTACGGCTACAGTAATCTTGGCATAGCCGATGTGGAGAACCATCTGAATGTCAGGCAGGAACCGAATGAGAATGGCAAACTTGTCGGCAAGATGAGTAATAATGCTGCCTGCGATATCCTGGGATATGAGGGTGACTGGGCACATATCAAGTCGGGGCAGGTGGAAGGATACTGCCATACCGACTATCTGCTCACGGGATTAAAAGCCTTAAAAAGAGCGGACGGCATAGTGACGCTTGAGGCGGAGTCCACTTCGGGAGGCTTAAGAGTCCGCGAGGAGCCCAATACCGAATCTACCATACTCACCATGATGGGTGAGGGCGAGAGACTTGAAGTGGTCGAAGAGGAAAAAGACGGATGGATCAAGGTCATGGTGGACGATCAGGAAGGATATATCTCGTCCGAATATGCCAAGCTTGTAAGGGAACTTGACACTGCCGTTACGATGACGGAACTTCTGTACGGACAGGGTGTGTCGGATGTTAGAGTCGATATATGTCAGTATGCGAAACAATTCGTGGGCAATAAATATGTATGGGGCGGATCAAGTCTGACCAAGGGTACAGACTGCTCCGGATTTACGATGTCGGTGTTTGCCAAATACGGGTATAAGCTGCCGCATTCTTCGGCGGCACAGTCGCAGATGGGTACGAGCATCACGCTTGCACAGGCCAAACCGGGAGATCTGGTATTTTACAGCGGCGGAGGCAGGATCAACCATGTGGCGATCTATATTGGAGGCGGACAGGTTGTACACGCGTCCAATCCGCGTCAGGGTATAAGAATCTCGGCTGCGACATATCGTACGGTATCCAAGGTACGCAGATTGATTAATGACTGACAATATGCTATAATAAGTCACTAGGGGTTTATGGGGGCTGATAGCGTGAATTTTTCTGAGATTCAGAGTTTCTTTAGAAGACGTAATGTAGTAATGGTCGAGTATCTTGTTATGGCCATAGCTACGATCATGTCAATAGTCCTTTTATATGACAGACTTGAGAGCAAGAGATTGCTCGCCGAATACAGTCTGCCTGTGACAATTGCGGGCGAATACAGCGTAGACGGCGGGCAGACGTTTATGCCGTTTGACCGGTATGATGACATCGATATGTCTCATCTTGACAGGCTCATATTAAGAGGCAATCTGGCCCAGGATATCAAGATCGGGCACAAATTATACATGTTCCTCAATTACATAGATGCGGCGGTATATGTCAACGGCACCATCGTATATGCCAATGACCCCGAGGTGGCTTACTGTTGGGATGCAATAGAAGGTATTGCCATCGGTCCGCATGACGAAGTTCAGATAGAGCTTAATACCAGACGTGCAGTGGTGTACAATGTGGCATTTAAGCAGTTCCTTATGCGCATGACATCTTCCACCAAGAATGCGATTCTCTCAGATGCCCTGAGGATTGACAGATTCAGACTGTTCGGTGATCTGCTGCTTATGTTTATCGGTATACTTGTTCTGCAGACTTATGTGGAATTCAGGCGAAGCGGCAACACGAATCCCAGGGGTATAGTGGAGTGCGGATTTGGTATCATCACGGGTGCGCTCACCTGCTTTATCAATGCGGATTACGTAACTCTTATTCTTCCGCAGTTTGAAGTGCTTGAGTATGTGGATACTCTTACACAGGTATATACCGTGCTCTTTGTCATGGCATATCTTCGCAGATACGTGAGGAATCCCAAGAGCAGGGAAAAAGTCGGATGGCTTGTACTGCTTGGATATAATGTCATATTCATATATATGTTATGGAGGACATTTTCAGCGGGTTCTTCATATGCAGCCATGATTCCCATCATGGTGATCGGCGGATTTTCGGCACTTTACTTTATATATATTCTTATCAGGGATTTTGTGGCTCAGACCGGCAGACTTGAGAAGAGCATAGCGGTCACATCGTTTTTACTCTTGGTATGTGTAGTAATGGAGATCATCTATTTCCTGATCACCGGTACATATAAAGTGGACTTTATGGAAGTGGGACTTATAGTATTTGCGGTCACACAGTACGTTGTGCTTACGGAAGAAGGCGTTGCTGCCAGGCATGAGGCGGCCAGAGCACACGAACTTGAGACGGAGATTACCAACAGTCGTATCAACATCATGGTGAGTCAGATCCAGCCGCATTTCATGTACAATGCATTAAGTACCATTCGCGCTCTTATCACGAAGAATCCGGATGAGGCGCGTACGGCAATAGATTTCTTTACAAAATATGTCAGAGCCAATATGGATTCGCTCTCGCAGAAAGAGGCCATTCCTTTTAAGAAGGAGATGGATCATGTGGAGAGTTATCTCTATATTGAGAAGCTGCGCTTCGGGGATATGTTAAAGGTCGTATATGACATTCAGACATATGATTTTACGATCCCCAGTATGACGGTGCAGACACTCGCTGAGAATGCGGTCAAACACGGATTGCTTGCCAGAGAAGAGGGCGGTACGCTTACCATTCGCAGCCGCGAGACTGCCAACTGTTTTGAGGTGCAGATAGAGGATGACGGAGTGGGCTTTGACACTACAGTGGGGCTCGATGATTCGAGAAGCCATATAGGCATCGAGAATTCGAGAAAGAGACTTGCCGCATTGTGCGGCGGAACCATATCCATCGGTTCCAAGAAGGGTGTTGGTACAGTAGTCACCATTACAATACCGAAGTGACAGCAAGGGAGGAAGTATGAGGGTTATTGCAGTAGATGACGAGAAGATCATACTTGATGATTTCGTGGAGATGTTAAAGAACATGAGCGAGATCACCGAGGCAGTAGGTTTTACCAATTGTGAAAAAGCACTCAAGTACATAAGCGAGAATGCTGTTGATGTGGCTTTTTTGGATATTCGTATGAGAGCCATGGATGGTATCACGATGGCCAAGCGGGCCAAAGTGATCAGACCTGACATCAATATCATATTCCTTACGGCATATCCTGAGTATTCGCTTGAAGCCATGAGGATACATGCCTCAGGATATCTTGTTAAGCCTGCGATGGAAGAGGATGTGCGTAAGGAACTTAAAGATCTTCGAGTACCTCCGGAAGAGGTAAGCGGACAGCGCATGAAGGTACAGTGCTTTGGCAACTTTGAGGTATATATAGATTCTTATCCCTGTCCTTTTAAGTATATCAAGACCAAAGAACTTTTAGCTTATCTTGTGGACAGAAGAGGGGCTTTCTGCTCAAACGGTGAGATCTTGGGAGCACTGTGGGAAGATAAGGAAGTGACCATATCGCTTGAGAATTACCTGCGCAATCTTGTCAGTGACTTAAGAGCGGTACTTAAGGATGCGGATCTTGATGATGTCATCAATAAAAAGAAGGGCATGATCCGCGTGGTTCCCGAACTTTTTGACTGTGATTATTATCGTTGGATAGATGGTGAGCCTTCGGCGATCAATGCTTTTAACGGTGAATATATGAGTCAGTACAGTTGGGCAGAGGCTACACTTGCAGGAATAGTGAGCAAGATCAACAATTAGTTCTTGCATGGATGCTCTGACTGTGGTATTATAGCCAAGTGTGTGACTATTTCACACCGTGCAACTTACTCATGCTTAGATCCTTAGCTGCTCCGGCGGGGTCTCGGTGTGCAGTGTAACTTTATTTTCAGATTGGAGAAGATATGATAGCAAAAGAGAAAAAGACAAGCATTATCAACGAGTATGCCAGAAAGCCCGGCGACACAGGTTCACCGGAGGTACAGATAGCTGTTCTTACAGCTCGTATCAATGAGCTTACTGAGCATCTTAAGGCTAACCCCAAGGATCATCACTCAAGACGTGGTATGTACAAGATGATAGGTAAGAGAAGAGGACTTCTTGACTATCTTATGAAGACAGACCTTGAGGGATACAGAGCTTTGATCGAGAAGCTTGGTATCAGAAGATAATCTACGTAAATATGGGGGACGGATATTATCTGTCCCCTGTTTTTTCGCTTGACGGATAAAGCCCGAGACCACTTATAAGGATACAGGCAACTGCGTTTTTATAAGTAGTTTCGGTTCTTCTGTCAGGCGATGATAAGAATTTTTAATGACAGGAGGATTACAGATGTACAAGACATTCAGTATGGAACTTGCAGGCCGCACATTAAGTGTAGATGTGGGCAGAGTAGGTAAGCAGGCCAACGGCTGTGCATTCATGCACTACGGTGATACTACAGTATTGTCGACTGCTACGGCAAGTGAGAAGCCCAGGGACGGAATTGATTTCTTCCCCTTGAGCGTTGAGTATGAAGAGAAGATGTATTCTGTCGGCAAGATGCCCGGCGGATTCAACAAGAGAGAGGGTAAGGCAAGTGAGAATGCGATTCTTACAAGCCGTGTCATCGACAGACCCATGCGCCCCCTCTTCCCCAAGGATTATCGTAATGACGTAACGCTTAACAACATGGTTATGTCAGTTGATCCTGAGTGCAGACCTGAGCTCGTAGCTATGCTCGGTGCTGCCATCGCTACCAGCATTTCGGACATTCCTTTTGACGGTCCCTGCGCTACCACACAGGTGGGTATGATAGATGGAGAGTTCATCATCAACCCCAATCAGGAGCAGTGGAAAGTCGGTGATCTTAATCTTACGGTAGCTTCTACCAAGGAGAAGGTCATCATGATCGAGGCCGGTGCCAATGAGATACCTGAAGCCAAGATGATCGAGGCTATATATAAGGCTCACGAGATCAATCAGGAGATCATCGCATTCATCGACAAGATCGTAGCAGAGTGCGGCAAGGCAAAGCACGAATATGAGCGCTATGTTCTCCCCCGAAGCGCTGCTCGACGGGAAGAACCGGCAGATCGCGTGGGCGTGGCTTATGGACGACGATCCGGAGCGTTTCTGCCGGCGCGACGGCTGGTACGGCACGTACAGTTTTCCGCGCTGTCTCTGGATGGAAAACGGTGAGCTCCGCATGGCGCC
>JAILKC010000015.1 GCA_024694055.1 Lachnospiraceae bacterium
CTGAATCCCAACCTGATGTATCAGCTGCTGAAAGAAGGAGGTAATCAACACCGTCCTGGATGAACTTCTGAGCTGCTGCTATCTGCTCATCGTTCTTAAGGCTGTATGCGAAAGATGCATCATAACCGTTCTCTGCTGAGAATGTAGCCTTAAGGTCTCTGTCATTAGCTGTACGATAACCTGACTCGTTAGGATCATTGTTGATGATACCAACCTTAATGTTGCCTCCCTTTGAAGCACTGCTGCCACCTGCTGCTCCGCCGCCGCAAGCTGTAAGTCCGAGAACCATTGTGGCTGCAAGAACTACTGCTAAAATTCTCTTCTTCATAATCCACTCTCCTATTAGGTAAATTCACAAAGGCCAATTCCTTTGATAGTCCTATCATATTCCGCCCATTACAAGTATTAAATAAAAAAAACTCACCGAATGTTATACTTTTTTATCATCGGTGAGTTAATGGTTTGAATATTTTATTTCGGAAGTTGAATTTTTTCAAAAAGGTAACATCAGAGTAACCAAAGTTCCCTCTCCGTACGTACTGTCCACATGGATACCGTATCTTGCTCCGAACTTCATTCTGATACGCTCGTTTACATTGGAAAGGCCAAATATCTCGCTGGATGTATCCGTATCAGTTCCTTCGCCTTCGGGAGGCTGTATGCCGTTTATTTTTTTACTTATCTGTTCAAGACGTTCGGGCTTCATTCCCATACCGTTGTCTTCCACATACAGATACATGCATCCGCTCTCCGACTTGCCGGTAATGGTGATAAGGCCTTTGCCACGCTTGTTCTTGATACCATGATAAAGGGCATTCTCTACTATCGGCTGAAGCGTGATCTTGGGGATCTGTGCTTCATAAAGTTCCTCCGGAACTTCTACATTATATTCAAGGATATCCTGATATCTTACCTGTTGGATCTCAAGATAGCTCACCACATGTTTGAGTTCATCCCTGATTGTCACCACATCTCTTCCATGACCGAGCGATGCTCTGAAAAACTCCGAAAGGCTCCCTACCATACTCACGACCTTGGCCTGATCACCGGCCTCAGCCAGCCATACTATCGTATCCAACGTATTATAAAGGAAATGAGGATTGATCTGCGCCTGGAGCAGCTCAAGTTCGGTCTTTCTTAAGCTCTCCTGCTCCGTACGTACCTGTTCAAGCAGTTTGTTGATCTGATCGATCATATCGTTAAAGGAACGGCTTAAGGCACCTAGTTCCGCACCGGATTCGGTATCTGCACGAACGGACAAGTCTCCTCCCGCCACTTGCTGTGTAGCGCGACTTAAATCTCTTACAGGTCTTGTGATGGATTGCGAAATAAGATATGAAATTACTATAACAAGTACGGTGATGAGTGCAAAGGCTATCACTACATATGAAAAGACCTTGGTATAAAATGCGTTCATATCGTTACGCATCTTCTGCATATCCTGAATCTCGTAGTATATGAACTGAATGATGGTCTCACGCACCAGAGAAGTCACTATCTGTACGTCGTTTTCCCATATCTCGATATTGTCTTCGTACTTATCACCCTGCTTAAGATTGGCTTCTATTCTGTCCGTATATGTTCCGAGATTGCGGAGATATTTCCTGATATCTTCAAGTCTGCGCCCATTATCACTTCCAAGACTTGTATCATCTGCCAGCGCATCCACTATAGTCGTTGCTTCCGTAAGCATGCTTCTTAATCTGGATTCTTCAAATGACTTGCTCTCCACTATCACCAGATAAGTCTCATAGTCAAAATCTTTTTTGAAATCCAAACTGAAACTGCTGGCTCTACCTGCCGCATCGATAAGATCATCATAACGCTTGTTCTGATTCCACAGGGTGATCACGCAGACTCCCATGAATATCAGCACCGGAAGCATAACGATAATATATGAATATCTTATCTTTCTGGCAAGCCCGGTATTGTTAAATATCCTTTTGAAGGTTCCTATCACTCTTGCTCTCCCTCAGTTCCCGTTTCTTCGTCTTTACCGCTTCTGTAGCGTGTGGGCGTCATTCCCTGAGTCTTTTTGAACAGATACGAAAAATAGTGCGGGTCTTTGTAGCCGACCTCCAAACTGATGTCCACACTGCGAAGCGCAGTGCACTTTAGGAGTTCCTTGGCCTTGTTCATACGGTAATCTGTCAGATATTTTATGAAGTTCACACCCGTCTGGGCACTGAATATCATGCTCAGATGATTGGGTGAAAAATTGACATGACTGGCAAGCTTGTTAAGCGACAGATCCTCATCCGCGTAGTTCTCATCTATATATCTCTTGACTTCATCTATCACGGAAACATATCTGTTGCTTACCGATCCGTCCCTTATCTCCAGCGCTTTATCGATCGTATTCTTAATATATTCACGCAGAGCATTAATATCTTTTAAGTCACCCGAAGCAAAATCGTAAGCCTCTATCTTACTCCTGTCAGAGCCAATCTCTTCCAGGAAAGATGCTACGGCAAAATAAATATCCATGATGAGATACTGACGGAACATATTGGACCTTAGCGCATTTTCTCCGATATTCTCAGCAAATTCAGCCAGGAAATACTCAGTCTCACCGCGCTGACCCTTGCGAAGGAACTCAAGCACACGGCTTCTGTCTATCTCCTTGGGATTCACGCTGCTTATGCTGAATTCATCCTGATCATCCACAGCGGGCTTAAGTCCGTCCTTATAAGTACGAAATTCGCTTTCATCGGTAAAATATCTGTGAGCATAGGCATAAGCCGCCTTTTTGTATGACTCGGGAAGTTCCGTAAGTCTGCTGACCGGCTCTCCGATACCGACATAATATCTAATATGCTCATACGCCGATAAAGTATCTTTTATCTGATCCGAGAGTTCATCCTGCTTCTTTTTCAGATCCTCATCCGATTCCGCGCGCAGAATTATGGCCTTGCCCTCAAGATTCCTGTCAAAAATAAGGGCGCCTATCTTATCGACCATCTCGATCAATTTCTCATACACTTCAATAACACTGCCCGAATACTCAGTCTTTGTGTGATGGCTGGACACCATCTGTATCAGCATGACATTGTACCTGTCAGCTGTAATATCCATCTCCAGTCCGTCAGCCATCTCCAACAGCTCCGTAAGAGAAATATCGCCTGTTACCATATGTGTAAAAAGCTTTCTGCGCTCTTCGGTAGACATCTCTGCCATCTCGCGCATATACTTCTCTCTTAAGCCGCGTTCCTGTTTCTTTTCTTCAATCTTTACAGCCAGCCCGTCAATCTCTTTGAGAAGATCGTCTCCGCTTATGGGTTTGGTAAGATAATGCGCCACACCTATGGATATGGCTTCCTTGGCATATTCAAATTCCGCATATCCCGACAGGATGATGATCTCCATCCACGGGAACTCCTTTTTGATAAGGCGCGAAAGTTCAAGACCATCCATAAAAGGCATCTTGATGTCCGTGATCACGATATCGGGCTTAAGCCTCTGTATCATTGGAAAAGCAAGTTCTCCGTCCGAAGCTTCACCCACGAATTCATATCCGTGACCAGACCAGTCAACATTATTTTTAATGCCTTCACGCACTACATATTCATCTTCAGCAAGGAATATCTTCAACATTTTATTCTTCCTCAATCTAATTTGCTTAAGTTGGAGTTCTGATACTGCGGGTCAGAGGTTACATCCTTATAAAACCATTTTGGCGGCACAAAAGATTCTGTCTCTTCCACCGTATCGAATTCAACTTCAGCAATGATAAGAGGTGCCAGATCGCCCTCAAAAACATCGAGTTCTATGGTGTATTTGCCATAAGGAATAAGATATCTTGTCTTGGTGATGATCTTACCGTCGGCTTTGGTCTTAAGATGCTCATAGCTTTCTTCATTAAGCGGAAGATTGTACTCCTCACGAGCCATAAGGCCGTCACCCTTATAGGTGAAATAGTATTCATCATCCTGTCGCCTGATACGTAAGGTCGGTCTGCGATTGATATATGCCTGCTCGATCTTATGACGATCGTAATTATCAAGCACCGGCAGTTCCCTTACTGTATACTTCTTCTCTATCTCCATATCTGCTAAACCTCTGTATATGTTATAAGACCACAGGTCGATTACCATCGGCCTGTGGCCACATTCATACCATCTGTAATTTTATTCGCTTCCGCCGGAAGGCTCTGAACCACCTGATTCCGGTGTGCTTGAATTCGAGCCGCCTGATTCCGAGGATTCGTTCGATGTGCCGGCTGACTCTCCGGAACCGCCTGACTCTCCGGAACCGCCTGACTCTCCGGAACCGCCTGATTCTCCTGAGCCACCGCCCTCACCGGAATTTTGCTGTTCGCCGGACGATTCCTGCTGATTGGTCTGCTCGCTCTGATTATTGGATTCATTACTTGCAGGCTGCTCGGCGGGAGCTTCCGTAGGCGTCTCCTTGGGCGGATCTGTCGGACGTGTTAATGCACTCGTCTGATTTCTTTCTTCCGTAGCAGAACACTTACTGCATTTATATACGTCATACCCACCCGAATCATAGGTTGCAGCAACAGTATGATCAAATTTCCAGTCATGATCACACGAATATCCTTCCTGATTTGCTCCGCATCGTTTGCATTTGCCGTTCTCATAATCATGACCGAGCGCAGGTATCTCTTCCTCATATGTAGAATCGCAACCCTCACAGGCCATGACTCTTAAGCCCGGATCCGTACATGTGGCTTCTCTTTTGACCTCGGACGTATAATACTTGTGTTCATGTACCGAAGCCTGTGGTGTCACAATGGGATCACCCTTCTTGATCATATCCTTGTATTCACCACGCGGCTTAACATAATGAACCACATAATCTCCGTCATCCGATACATCCGGAACAGGGTGGGATATGATGTAATCTATTATGACATTATAGGCGGTCGCACTGTAATGGAGTCCGTCTCCGCCGTCGTATTCTTTCTTGATGCTGCCGTTTTTATCCTTGAGGATATTATTGATATCAAGATAGTATATACCCTCATATTCAGCCAAGGCCAACAGGAAATCATTGTACTTATCTATCCATTCATTCTTGACGGAGCCCTTGTATGTACCGTTGTCATCCACGGGCCAGATGGCCATGAGCACTATCTTGCGGTCAGGTCCAAGCTCCATGATATATTCCACAAGATCCTTGAAAGCCTTCTCATAGTCCTCTTCCTTGGCGCCCTTCATGCCGTTGACACCGAGTGCTATATATATGACAGGCTCGGACTTGGCCTGCAGGAATGACTTAACCGTGTACTGCTTGCCGGAATTCTGGGTGAAAGTGTAATTCTTGACAGCCGTATGAGATATTCCCACCTTGGCCAGAACATCCTCATCCGATATGACACCGTAGCTCACCATGGCCACGGTTCTCGAATCACCTATGAATACACAGTTATCCAGATATCCTGACTTAGTGCCCTTCTTTTCCGCCAAAACGGTAGGATCCTCGATCTCTTCGCCTGTCTCTTCATCCACTTTTACACGGATCCCATTGGATGATGTCTTGGTATTGCCGTTCTTATCGCCACCTTCATCATCAGCAAAAAGCGAACCGTAATCCTCAAGATTGACATCGGCCGTAGTGGCAGTCGGAGCAGGAGACGTCTTCTTTACACTGCTTACGATAAAAGGAAGCGCCACTGCTGCAGCCACAATGAGCACACCAACCGAGATACACTCAAACTTATTCTCTTTCCATATATCTATGGCCTTGAGCTTGATGTTATGTAAACTATGTTTGAGATCTTTCTTAACAGGTTCACTATGATGTTTTCTTCTTCTTCGTCGTCTTTCGTCTTCTCTCATATAATGATTGTATGCGGTCAAAAGTGCCAGCTAATATTGATCAAAGGTCTTCAAGTTTAAGATCGCCTTCCTTGATCCAGCCTATACTCTTAAGGATCGCACAAAATGATGTAGCCAAAACCGCCGGCAGAATAAAGCTTATCGCAATAAGTCCTCCCCAGTCGGCGAGTGTGATGGAAGTCCTTGTACCTTCTGCCATGGCATTTACCCAACCGGAATATACTCCGATCTGTCCCACAAGGCCGCATGTACCCATCCCTGATGCAATAGCCTCTCCGTCCATACGAAGCTTAAATATACATGTCGCTATAGGTCCCGTAATGGCTGCCGTAAGTGTGGGCGGGATCCATATCTTGGGATTCCTCACAATATTGCCCATCTGCAGCATACTGGTACCAAGTCCCTGAGATACAAGACCTCCGATCTTATTCTCTTTATAACTCATGAACGCGAATCCTATCATCTGAGCCGAGCATCCTGCGACAGCAGCTCCTCCGGCAAGTCCCGTAAGACTAAGCGCCGCACATATGGCAGCTGAACTTATGGGAAGCGTAAGAACCATACCTACTATCACAGCTACGAGTATACCCATCATAAGAGGATGTAATTCCGTAGCCCACATAATGAGTTCGCCGATTGCGCTCGCCGCCTTGCCTATGGCAGGGGCACAACCCATGGACAACAATACACCGCCGCATATTGAAACCAACGGAGTGACAAGTATATCGACCTTGGTCTCCTTGGATACCATCTTGCCAAGTTCCGTAGCTATTATGGCTATAAAGAATACCGCCAAAGGACCACCGGCTCCACCGAGCGAATTGGCCGCGCTTCCGACAGCGACCATGGAAAACAGTACAAGGGGTGGTGCCTGCAGTGCGTATGCTATCGACACGGCCATGGCCGGACCGGCAACACCCTTGGCGAAATTGCCTATATCTATGAGTAATTGTATACCAAGCCTCTGTCCCAAAGTACTGATGATAGTACCGATCAAAAGTGATGCAAAGAGACCGTTCGCCATGGCGCTCATGGCTTCTATGAAATATGTCTTTGCCGAAAAGACAATCTTTTTGCGTATAAGGAATTCCTTAAATCCGCTTTTCTTACCAATATTATTCTCCACTTTATCCCTCCGTATCAGAGTATATCTTTAACCGTCAAAGCCGGTGCTTGTGACACCGGCTTTAATAATCTGCAAAATAAGCACGGGCTTATGATCCCGAAATACACTCTATCAAATCTTCTTGATCGCAACGAGGCTGATCTTGTCGCCCATAACGCCAACCTTAACATCATCGGCTATATTGGCAACGATGGACTTCTCAAGTTCATCACGAGCTTCTTCCACTTCTTCAGCCGGAGCTGCAGAATCATACAGATAATTCCTGTACTCCATCATGGACCAGGTAATATCCGTAGGTGCAAAGAACGAACTTGCCTGACGAACACAGAGATAATCGGTAGGCAGATAGTAAAAGCCTTCGTCTCCTGCATTCAACATGTCACTGATATATTCCTTATGATGATTGATAAACTGTGCGATCTTGGCTGTGAATCCCTTGACAAGAGTATTCTTGCCATCTGAGGATGCCGACATCAGCATCTTCTCTTTCTCTATATTGATATCCGCCTTGGCCTCGAGGCATATCCTGCACTCGTCATTCTCAGCTTCAATCCAAAAATCCGCAATATAGCCCTTGACCATGGACTTAACCATCTCAAGGATCTCTTCAGTAAGCAGTCTGATGTGAAGAGCCTTCTTGGAATCAAGATCAAGCTTTCCCACAAATGCCTCTGCCTCATTCATGGCTGCTTCGATCAATCTCTCATCATTGCTGACTTTCAAACTGTTGGATACCAACTTGCCTTCTATTTTACTCATATCAATCTCCATTCGAATCTAAGCATGATACAGTTATCTTTTAAACTATATCACATCCAAGTTTATTTCTCAATAAAACTGCTCCCATGAACATCAAAATTTTGTTGCTCCCATACACATCAGAATGTATTATAGGATGTAATGGATTTTAATTTTTCGAATGGAGAGAAATATAAATGAAGAGCAGTTCTAATGGTTCCAGAAAAATTCTTCCGGTCGACATTGTCATAATAGTTGCGCTTATCGCTTTGGTCATCGCGCTGGTCGGCATATTATCGGGTGGCAATGACGATAACGGTAAGATCGTCGATACCAACGGAGACGGTCAAGTCACTCTTGCCGATTACTCAGGCAAAAAGATCGGTTCGATCACGGGTGTTAATTATGATGATATCATCAATAAATGCGTTCCGGGATCAGAGATAATGTACTATGCCAATTATGCGGATATGATAGTTGCCTTAAAATCCGGCATGGTTGACGCCATAATCCTCGATGAGCCCGTCCTGTATGCGATCTCACGTCAGGATCCTTCCATTGCAGGCATACCGGAGGATATGAAGCCCTGGGATATGTCTTTTATCTTTTCGCCAAAGCCAAACTGTGACCTGCTTCTGTCGCAGATGAACATGTTCATTGAAGAATGTAAAGAGGATGGAACCATGGAAGAACTTCAAACCATATGGTTCGGAGACGATGAGAGCAAAAAAATCATTCCTCCTCTTACGGATCTGTCAGGCGAGGCCGGAGTCGTAAATGTTGCTCTGGAATCAGTATACGAACCCATAGTATATATCAAAGACAAGACGATCGTCGGATTTGAAGTGGATCTTCTTTATCGATTCTGTCAGAAATATAATTATTCGTTGGTCTTAAACGATATGGATTTTGATGCCATATTACCTGCCGTATCTGTTGGAAAATATGATATCGGAGCTTCCGGGATGTCCTACAATGAAGAACATGCCGAATCCGTACGTATGTCAACACCACACTACAGTACCGGTACACTCCTTGCCGTTCCGGCTTCCGACCTCGGCATGGGTAATACGGCCAATGATTCATTCTCTTTAAGCGGAATGATCGACAAGGTAAAAAGCAGTGTAAACAAGAATTTCGTAAAAGAAGATCGTTGGCAGCTGATCGTTAAGGGCATAGGTACAACATGTCTTATCACCTTTATTTCGATCCTTGCCGGTTCCATAATGGGCTTCGGGATCTGCCTTCTTCGCAGAACCGACAGCAGGCTTGCCAATCCCATATGCAACGCATATACAAGATTCATACAGGGAATACCGATGGTTATACTGCTTATGATCCTGTTCTATGTGGTGTTCGGCAAGTCAAAGATAAGCTCCGTATGTGTCGCAACAATAGGTTTTACCCTTATTTTTGCAGCAAGTGCTTCAGAGATCATCCAGTCAGGTCTTAACAGCATCGATAACGGACAGAGAGAGGCCGCGTTGGCACTGGGATATACGGACACACAGGCTTTCTTCCGCTTCCTGTTCCCGCAGGCTGCGCTTCGCTTCATCCCTCTATATTGCATTGAGATGATCACACTTTTGAACGATACATCCATAGTCGGATACATTGCGGTACAGGATGTCACTAAAATGAGCGACATCGTAAGGAGCCGAAGCTATGAAGCCGCTCTGCCGCTCATCACATCAACGCTTATATACTTCCTCCTGGCAAAAGTCATATCCTTGGTGATGGACAGGCTCTTTAAGACAATACAGCCCAAGCGCATAAAGCCGGAGGATAAAACTATGATCGGAGGTGAAGACTGATGAGCATGATAACCATAGAACATTTAAGAAAAGAATTCCCGGGGCTCACACCCCTTGCAGATGTCAATACTACCATCAACAAAGGAGATGTGATCTCGATCATTGGTCCTTCCGGCACGGGCAAATCCACTTTCCTTAGATGCTTAAACGGGCTTGAGACTCCCACATCCGGAAAAGTGATCGTGGATGGAGAAGACATCACATCCGGAGACTGCAATATCAATCTGATCAGACGCAAGATGGGAATGGTATTCCAGTCGTTTAACCTTTTCGGCAACTTAAACATCCTGGAAAATGTTATATCAGCGCCCGTCAACCTGCTTAAGATCCCGAAGGATGAAGCCATCGCTGAGGCGCGTGAGCTTCTTAAGCGTGTGGGTATGCTTGAAAAGCAATACAACTATCCGGATGAGCTCTCCGGCGGTCAAAAGCAGAGGGTGGCCATAGCAAGAGCGATAGCCATGAAGCCTGAGATCATTCTTTTTGACGAGCCCACAAGTGCTTTGGATCCCACCATGGTAGGCGAAGTACTCTCAGTCATAAAGGGACTTGCGCGTGAAGGCATGACGATGATGATAGTCACTCATGAGATGCGTTTTGCAAAAGATGTGTCGACACGTGTCTTCTATATGGATGAGGGAATAATATATGAGGAGGGAACTCCCGAGCAGATATTTGACAATCCACAGAAAGAAAAAACAAGAAAATTCATAAAGCGCCTTAAGACCCTTACATTTGATGTTGACTCGGCTACATTTGACCTGCCGGGCATAAACACCATGATAGAAGTCTTCGGACGCGACAATTCACTTGCTCCCAGAATGATCCGGAACTTAAATCTGATCTTCGAGGAACTCACGGCAGCGGATCTCGTACAGAAAGCCGAAACCCTGCCGATACACGTAGATATAGAGTATTCCGAGACAGACGAATCTGCCAAAATATCACTGACATACGGTGGAGAAGACTACGATCCGTTGGAATCAGGCGATCCTCTTTCAGCAAAGATCGTAAAGAACATCGTATCTTCAGCCGAACACACATACACCGACAAAAACAGCATAGTGATGGAACTCAGATCATAGAAAAACACCCCGAATGCCGGCATTGCCAAACATTCGGGGTGTTTTACCATGTTTCCCCACATTATGGGATCAATTTTAATACAGTATCTCTGCAACCGCTTTTGTATCCGGCACGATATAAGTAGCTCCGGATTCCTTAAGCTCTTCTTCTTTTCCGTAACCGTAGGTCACGCCTATGCTGTCGATCCCCGCACCGCGGGCACCGAGAATATCAAACTTCGTATCTCCTATCATGATGCACTCTTGCTTTTTGAGCCCAAACTCCGCAACTGCTTTCTCAATAAGGCGCTTTTTATCAGAACTGTTATCGCCTATCTCCGGGCCCACAATGTGTTCAAAATACTGTGCAAGTCCGATACGCTCAAGGATCTTTTCCGAGAATATTAAAGGCTTGCTCGTGATCACATAAGACACAAAACCGTTCTCCTTAAGATCCTTTAAAAGCTGTGGGATACCTTCATATATATCCACATCGTACATCTTCTCAGACTCATATTCTTTTCTGTAAAGTGCAATGGCCTTTTCGCAGTCCTGCTCATTCATCCCGTATTCTCTGATAAAAGAATCATGCAATGAGGGGCCGATAAATGTCCGTAACTTATCCATGGGCTGATCAGTATAGCCAAAATGCTTAAGCGCATGTTCAACACAGGATATAACAGATCTCCCGGAATCCGTCAGCGTTCCGTCCAGATCAAACATAATAAATCGATACATATCCATTCTCCGTTCACATAGTATAACTTAATCAATATAGACGCATTGTCTTACCATGTCAATATATCGACATATTCATCCCAGAAGGCTTTTTCATCTATTCCGAATATGATCTGAACCGGATTGACCCCTTCAGGGAGACCCTCTTTCGTAGAGAAACTGATATGCCCATTCTCCTTCCAGCTGACTGCCCTTCCGCTGTTAAGAACAGATGAGGTATCAACCGTAAGGTACCTTGTCTGCATGTCTGAGATGATCTCGGGCCTGCAAAAGATAACCGGCACTACTACATCCCACACATAGTCTGACCCCTCTCCTTCAAAAGTCCTTTCTTCGGAGAGGATAAGATCGGTGACAGGGGTCTTTTTACGCATACCGATCCGGTCATATATCTCTTTTTTGATACGGACCTGTCTCGCAAGATCATCCGGAACGACGATCTGGCTCTTCCAGTCAGCAGCAAGACAGATTCGGATCGCATCCGGATCATAGAACCAGTTCATCTCTGCCGCAGGAGTCGTATTGCCCGGGACATCTATATCGCCGCCCATATATATTATTCCTGCCGCATCCTTGGCAAAATCCGGATCCTTACTTATCGCTTTGGCCACATTCGTCGCTGCGCCGACAGCCATAATAGTGACCTCGCCGGGATAGGCGTGAACCTGCTCGATCATAAAATCCCATGCGGTCTGGGATTCTGCTTCCCTGGTGGCATATCCGAACATAGGCTCTTCTCCCAGATCCTTATAGTCCACAGGTCTTTTTTCCATATCCGCAAAGGAATCAGTCACAAAATCCCAATACGCTCCGCAATACAACGGGACGCCATAGATCTTGCTCTCTTCCTTCATATCCCTGAACCCGGCAAGAGGAATATCCGTTCCCTGATATACGGGAATATCCGGCCTGCCTATCATCTCAAGCTGCCTGAGCGCTGCAGTCGTAGCCGAGGCCACAAATACATTGCCGCCGACAGTCGTCACACCTAAAAGCTCAAGTTCTCCTGCTCCGTCCAGTTGCGTAAGCATATACATGGCTATCGCATCATCATTGACATACGCTATATCAGTGTCAAATATCACTTTGCCTTTTTGATGCGCCTTAACATCCAAAGAACTGCCCGTATTATTACCGCCTGAACATGCGCTCACCATGGCAGTTAATATGATTGCAATCAAAACTGTGCAAATCCTGCTCTTCATCACTTTATTCCCCCACCTTTCGCATATGATCCGCCCAGATTCCATACGCGCGATCCTATACGTACAATCCTATATGCTCGTAAGAAGTTTTCTTGCTTTTTTCAGACTCTCTCCCGGACAGTTTTCTTTAAAATACAGGTTGCCCGCAAGACAGTCGGTATAATATCTTAAGCCAAGCATAAAACGATGCTTCAAAACATTGTCATATATGAGATCCTTCTGTGCCGGCAAAATATGCCCTTCCTTACCTTTTTCGTAACCTTGTATCAACGCATCCGCCTTTTCTCTTATGACACCGCCTTTTGCATCAAGGCAGGCTGATCGGATACAGTCAGCAAGGTCATCAAATACTGAACCCTGCATGAGCGTATCGAGATCGATAAATCCCTTCACCCGACGTGAGTCAACTATCATATTGCCCGCCTTGGCATCGCCATGTATGACCTGTCCTTTAGGAACAGAGATTGCAAGCATCCTATTTATATTTTCGAATATCACTTCATCAAGACTTTCATCCCGCATGTCCGGATCTGCATTTACAGCCCTGTATTGTTCATAATAATACGAAAGATCATGAAGGTATGGCAAAGCTGCACGGATCCTGCTTTTATCGCAAAAATCAAGGATTCGATGCATCGTTCCAAGGCCCTTCCCGATCACATACGGATCCGCATCATCGTCTGTCGAATCCGCCGTATCTCCCTGTATATATCGATACAACCTGTATATCGTTTCGTTTTTTCCTTCATAAAAAAATTGGCCGCTTCTGTCCCTTATCCACTCGGGGCATATCCACTGCCCGGCACGAACACCTGCGGTCTCACAGGCTGCCTTATAGCACAGATAGTTATCTTCCAGCAAAGCCAGACTGCCACCGTAAAGAGAAGCATTAACGGACTGAAGTACATACTCATTTCCTTCGTCCGTCCTTATATACATGGTCTCATTGATATGGCCGGCATTTAAGCCTCGCACATCTTCTATATTCTCATCCGTATATTGACTAAATATATCAAAACAGGATCGATCCATCAATCTGTATTTCCCTTATACTTAAGCGTCTTAAGATACGCTTTTCTTTCGTCGCTTATCCTGTAGCTTTCAATCGACTTCTGTATCGCCTTGTTATGCGTCCATGTATCAAGTCTTCTGCCCTCTATAAAAGGCAGTACACTCTCATACTGCTTGGCAAGGGCTGTCGCATAATACCACGCGATCATCATATTCACATAGTATTCTTCAGATCTTATCCCAGCGACCGCCTCGGGGTACTTCGGATCATACTCCTCATCAAGGAAATGTTCCATGAGCATGCCGATACCGAATCTTATGGTATATGCTTCCTTTGATCCCATCCAGGATCTTATAAGCTCCGGCAGTTTATCATGGTGCTTCTTAAATACCTTCGGAGACATCTGGTCGCAGGTAGCCCAGTTATTCACATACGGCAAAAAGGCATTGAGCAAAGTGACACATCTGTCATAATCTTTCATCTCGCTTATCACAAACGCATGGAGCTGATTCTCCTCAAAATACTTATGAGGAAGATCGCTTAGGAATGCATCCGCATCATCATGCTTAAGTATCTGTTTTGCCATCTTCCTAAGTTCGGGTGTCCTCACACCGATGATCGAATCCGGCTCTATACCCGGAATGATCTTACACTGCATCAGTCTGTATTTCTCATCCTTTAACCCGTTAAGCTCTTTCCTGATCTTATCAACGATACCTTTTGCCATGGTCCTGTAAATCTTCCTCCGCTCTATATGCACTGATGCATTTTACGCTTTAAGCATCGCCACGATCCATTCCGGATCAGGCGCTTTCATCTTATCGTCAAGAGCCATCTCTTCCATAATACCCTGAACCGATGCCCAGAAGCATATGGATAAAAGATGGGCGTCTCCCTCTCTGAATATCCCTGCTTCCTGGCCTTTTTTTATGATGACCGCAGTCTGATCAACTGTTGACATGGAAAGTGCAAGCTTTCTTGCCTCCTCCGGCATACCGGCTCTTCTTGCCTGTCCCATCAGAACAAACATATTAAAGACCCACGTTTCCTTTGCCGAGTACTCAAAGAGTTTCCGTAAAAATTCGGTAAAGAATATCTGCGGCGGGATGTCGTCAAGTTTGGATACGACACCCGTGTAAGCCGCCCCCATTTTTACAAGTTCAAGCAAGAGTTCTTCCTTGGACTCAAAGTAATGAAACATCAGTCCCGTACTCATGGGCACGGCCTCTGCTATATCCGATATCTTGGTCTCATGATAGCCCCTTTTTACAAAAAGGTTGAGTGCCGTCATCAGGATCGCTTTTTTTCTTTCTTCCTTCTGTTCTTTTCTGGTCATGTTAACCTCAAATATTGATATCTCTGTGCTGGTTCTTAAGCAGTCTCTGTACTGCGAACTTGCCGCTCGTGGCTGCCACGGGAAGTCCACCGGGCGCACTGGTCCACTGTCCTGCAAGATAGAGATTGTCTATGCCCTTAAGCTGTCCTTTAAGTCTTAACTGTTTAACGACAGGAGTGGTGATAAAACTCATATAGCTTCCATGATAGGCATTGCAGTAACGCTCGTATGTAAGCGGTGTCCACGCATCAAGATACTCCATATTGCCCTTAAGCGCCGGAAATGCCTCTTCAACTCTTCTTGTCACCTCGGCAACTAGTGCATCTTTTACCTTTTTATACTCATCTTTGTCAAGGCTCTTCCATACTTCATAGTCATCATCAAACTGTGAGATACATGTCTGGATGACCTGACGATCCCCGTTTACGCTTACGGGATCATAGCCGTAGGTCTTCACATACATTCTGTTAAATGTTCTGCTGCCTACCTTGAAGGGTTCTATCTCGATAAATGTAGTCTCACCCTCAGCCTTAAAATCCTTATCCACTGCATATGCAACCTGGAATCCGCTTATGGCAGGATAATTCTTCGGCTCATCATATGCCTTCTTAAGTTCCTTGGGCATATATTTGCTTGAGATCATCCTGTTAAACAATACATGTGTATCTACGGTAGAGATCACATGATCGGCTGATACAAAGCTGCCGTCCTCAAGTTCTACGCCTGTTGCCTTCTTTTTATCTATTACGATCTTATTAACTCCTTTATTATAGCATATAGTTCCGCCGAGTTCTTTAAATCTCTTTTCCATTCTGAGAGACATCTGTAAAGATGCACCCATCGGCACACCACCGTTGCCGTCAGCCATCGTTGCGTAAGATACGAAGAAGGAATATGCCGCATAATCTCCGGGAAGATAATCGCTTATCATCTTTCTAAGCAAAGGCGACTTAAATCTCTTGCTGTATTCGGTAATGGATATCTTACCGAATTCCTTCATGACCTTGGGGAAATCCTTCATGGATGCTCCCATCTTCATATAATCCTTTATACCCCACATCTCCATGGGCTTTGCTGCCGGAATGAGACACTGCTTGGAATACTCCGTATATTCGATAAACTTTCTTATCTCTTCTTCATCCTCAGGTGATATCTCTATGAGTTCTTTCTCGGTTCTCTTAAGGTCATTCCAAAGAGTAGCGCTCTGTCCGTTATAAGTTGATGAGAAAAACGCATCTATGGGTGCATACTCTGTATCATCCGAAAGAGCGCCGACCTTCTTCCATACCTCATACAGTTCCGTGCCCTTCTTTGTTCCGGTAAGCCAATGTATGCAGTTATCTATATGGAATCCTTTTCTGTTCCAACCCACGCACTCACCGCCGGGAATCGCATTCTTCTCATATATCTCCACATCAAATCCTGCAAGCAGCGCATATGTACCTGCTGTAAGTCCTGCTACTCCGCCACCGATCACTACTACCTTTTCTTTACCTGCTGTCATGTTTCTTTCCTCCGTTATGAAAAATATTCGTTTCGTTGAATCATTATTCATTGATTACGTATTCAATATAAATCCATTCAATTTATTTGTCAAGCATTTTATTGAATTTTTATTCAACAAATTTTAAAAGCCTGATAAACAAGAAGCGCCTGACGTAATATTACGCCTGGCGCCCTCACTTTATATGCTTATGCTTAACAGTTTATTTACTTATTTTTCACCATGGATTGTCTCAAGAAGTTTGCCGACATGTCTTGTTTCAAAGAACATATCCTTTTTGATGACTACTATGATAACCGTCACAAGTGTGATAACAATGGTCTCCACACACTTGGTCTCGGGAGTCATCGCAATCTTTTCCTGCATGAAGTTAACAAACAGATGGAAGATCATACATGCCAGTATCGATCTGTCGCTTGCAAGATATACCCAGGTGATTACGAATCCCATAGGGATACCGCTTACAAAGAAGTTGACCACATACAGGGGATTGACCATAAGGCCTGCCTGGTATGTACCCGGGATGAATATAAGAGGCAGATGCCAAAGTGACCAGAACACACCAAATATCATGGACTCCCAGAACCAGTTCATATAATATCCTATAGAGTCCTCGCAGTATCCCTTCCAGCCCACTTCTTCTATGATCGATGCCACAAAGATGGTGATAAACGCGCTTGCTATTCCAACTCCGGTAAAAGAGAAATCCTCTGTGAATGCAAACTGATCAAGTGACTGTCCGAATGCCAGCGATAACAATATGGAACCTACTATGACCAGGGCGAACACCACGATAGCCCACAGAACATTGCCCCATTTAACCTTGTAAAAGCCCACGATCTTATTCTTAAGATCCTGCTTAAGCGGCTCGGATCCCGACTTCATGACGAACACCGTGGATACGACTCCTGGTGCCAGCAGACCTATGAACATAAGGATTGCTCCCGGTCCCCCCGGTAAAAATATGGCGGGTATCCAGAATATCCATGTGAACAGATACGCCATTGTAAAGAAGAACACCGGTCTGTATTTGTATTCTCCCGAACTGTTTACGGTTAGTGTTTTTTCTTTTCCTTCCATTAGTTATTCTCCTCTATAAACTCAAGTTTTCTTACTTCCGGTGATGCTATGATAAAAACGGCAATCAGAGCCAGACATACTCCCGATATCATCATCACGTACGCAGCCCCTCTTCCGACTCCACGTCCGCTTGCTGCTCCGAGCTTATCCGCCGCTACACCCGATATTGCATATGCCACAACATATCCAAGTTGGGATATGAATCCGATCACTCCCCACACTCTTCCCTGGGCCTCATCCGGTATATTGGTACGGGCCAGATAATCAAGTGTGTTATTGGCAAACGGCAACGTGGCAAAGAACAAAAATCCGAATATGCATATTGGTACCATGTTCTCTATCAGTCCGAACCCTACGATGAACACTCCCATGAAAACGAATGATAAAAACATGGTCCTGACATAGTGGTTCTTAAGTCCTTTTATCCCAAGTATCAGTCCGCTGGCAAGCATTCCGCATGCACACACGGTCTCTGCCGTTCCAAGCGTCGCTGCATCGGCAAATGACAGGATGAGCGGTTCTGCAAGGATCTGAAATACTCCAAGGAACAATGATATGAAAGATGAGATGACTACCAGTATAAGTACACCTCTTTGGGCTTTAAGTATCGCAAAGCCCTCTCTCATGCTCTCCGCAAAAGGCGGATTATCCTCGATCTCCTTTGTGCCGATTCCCTTTCTTACCACTGCCGCGCTTATGACGGTCAAGACAAAAGTACTTATATCAATAACAAGCAAAAGCTTTATATCACTTACAGTAAGCAGAAAGCCCGCGATGATCGGAGAAAAGAGATATCTTGAACTTCCCGCCAGGGATACAAGACCGCTTGCCCTTGAATACTCTTCTTTGGTCAGAAGATCCGTAATGGTCGCCCGAAATGCCGGTTCCAAAAGCGCAGAGAATACCGAGCTTATAAATACGCCTACGCATATCTGCGTCAGAGTCGCTCCACCATTTAACATGCATATAAGTATGTATATGATGCCAAGTGCCGAGCATCCATCTCCTATCATCATCAAAAGACGTCTGTCATACCTGTCCGCCAGCACTCCGGCAGGTACGCTCAAAAGCAAAGTGGGCAGGAATCCTAAAAGTGTAACCAGTGCCATGCTTGCCGCACTGCCGGTCATGTTAAATACATACACTCCGAGTCCGAAGCTTGTCAGTCCTCCACCGATCGAAGATATCAGTTCACCTGACCACAGTAATATGAATTTACCGAAATTACTCTTTTCTTTCATATTGATCCTAGATTCCCCCAATGACCATCCTTATGAATCCCATGGTACCCGGAGCCGCACCAAGCAACTTCTCGGTCATGTCTATGAATACATCCACATCCTTTTCAGTAAAATCCCCGTCATCAAACGTATATGAGCTCATATGGATCAACATCTTTATGCGTTCAGTTATATTGTCACAGGAAAAAATCCCCTCATTCACTCCTTCGACCACTATTCCCGACAGGATCGGAACCACCTTTTCAAATAGTCTGATGTGCGTCTTTTCATGCATCAGCACATTCTCAGGCCTGTTAACAGCATTCTCTATGGTGAATTCCTCTTCAGCCGGTCTGAATGAAGTGATCACTCCGACGATCTTCTGAGGTATGGGCATATCGGACTCCGCTATCATCATGGCCGCTTCCGCCTCCTTATCGATCATCATTGCGATGACCTCCTCAAGCATCTGTTCTTTACTCTCGAAATAATAGTAATAGGTTCCTTTTGCTATGCCCGCTTCCTCGATGATGTCATCCACGCTGGTATTCTCGTATCCTCGCGAAAGGAATAACCTGTATGCGATCATCAAGAGTTCTTTTTTTCTTTTCTCACCTTTTTTCATTCCGATCTCCTTTTTCGACTGCCGGTCGATTTTAGTATAGAGCCGGCTCGGATCCTTTGTCAAGAACTTTTTAGACTTTTAGTCGGTTTTTTGATGAACCTGAGGAATGGACCTGGGGGACGGGGTTTGTGGTCCATTTTGGATGGACCTGGGGGACGGGGTTTGTGGTCCATTTTAAACACAGGAACTCGTGACATGAAACTCAAAACTGCATACCGGCAAAAGAAGAAATGGTCGGCAGAGGATGCCGACCATTTTGATATTTGCAGGTTTCTCTATCTCATTAAGTTTTTTCAGAAGCCGCTTGACCTTATCACATCAACAAGATTTCTTCCGTATATCTCACATCCAAGGCAGTTGGGATGAAGGTTGTCAAGGAAGTATTCAGAAAAATGCGGCACCATTTTCATACCGTCAACAATCTGCACGTTCTTATATTGCCCGGCAATGTCTTTTACTTTTTCGCAAAATGACATCATTGTCGGAAGACCGTCTTCAGAATCTCCTCTCCAAAGGGGCGTGATACAGAGGATCGGTATATCGTTACCGTAGATTCCGATTAAAGTCTCGTAGTATTCCTCCACTTTGCCCATATCTTTGTCACCATATTGGTTGGTTCCAAGCGCTACTATGATCTTGTCCGGATCATAACCTTCCATCTTCATGAGGGAATTCTTGTCATATATGTATCCACCGATACCCTGATTAATAATGTCATAATTCAGGATCCTGTTGGCAACGCTGACATAAGTGCACGACGACCTGAGCGGTCCATAACCTTGGGTGATCGAATCACCGAGCCACAGTACCTTTTTTCCTTTAACGGCAGGTATCACATCCGCATCTATAGTGAAGTTCCTTATCAGGACCGTCGCATCTGCAGCAAGGTATATCACTACATCCTTCTTGCCCTGAGGCAGTTCCCACTCGATCGTTCCACTATCCGGAAGATCTTTAACATACTTTATACCGCTTACAAGGCCATCAACGGTGATCTCAAAGGAATCCTCGGACCCCTTCCATATGATCTTGTATTCAAACGAAAGCCTGGTGGCAGTTGTTGAGAATTCAAGGGTTTTGGCGGTTGTTGCAGTACACCTGTCATACCACATTTCCATCGCGCCCTCGAAGTACTTAATCTGTTTTTGGGAATACTGAAAAGCCTGAAGATAACCCTGATTCGTCTCTTCAAACTCATATGCGCCAAAATAGATCTTCTTTAATTCCTCATTTGTCAAAACCATTTAAAGCCTCCTGTATATACGCCGATCCGAAATCTTGCTCTTTCTTCTGTCAGAACCGCCTTAATCATCTTAAATCGTCCTTGACAGTATTCTTACTTCAGCAGAATTGCCTAATACTGACTAAGGTATTGTTCTATCGTGTTCTTTATTTCATCTAAAGAATCGATCATTCCTCTGTCGACCCATTTGAAGATTACATTCCATACAGCACCAATATTATAGGCAATAATATAGTCCGGTTCAAGATTACCGATTGTTTTGGCAAAAGGATTATTGCTCATATCCATAGTGCGATTACATTCCGGAATGACTTCATTCAGTTTAAGAAGCAGAAGATGCAGCATATTGTTTTTGTGGAGTAATTGAAGCAATTCCTTATTCTTTTCGCAGAAGTCAAAAATGACCGTAAACGGTCCTTCGCAGGCTGTGGAAAGTGCCTGCGTATATTCCAATATTATCCGGTTAATAACGGAATTCAGGACATCGTCTTTTGAGTTGAAATTCAGATAGAAAGTTTTTCTGACCAGGCTTGTTTCCATTACAATTTGTTTGACGGATATCTCAGAATAAGGGTGATCCTGCATTAGTCTTAGTAATGCATCGGTGAACTCTTTTTTTGATCTTAAAGAAGAAGGATTTTTCGAATTATTCATTTTGACCTCGTAAAATACACATATCTGCGAATTTGTGTAACATGTCTGTAATTGCTTTACTTTGATTTAGCGGAATTGTATCATAATGCAAAAACATACACAAGTGTGTAATTTGAGAAAGGCGGCATTATGAAGATTCTAATCATTAACGGAAGTCCGAGAACAAAAGGCGTGACGGCCACAGTGCTTCATATGATGGAAGAGGAACTGGTAAGCCGTGGCGCAGATGTTGAATTTGTAAACTTAAGTGAAATAAAAATGTCTCATTGCCTAGGATGCTGCAGCTGTTATACAACCGGGCACTGTTGCATCGATGATGATGCAGAAGTCCTGTCAAAACGGATTGCAGGTGCGGATGGTATTATTTTCGGCTCGCCGACTTATGCAAGCAATGTATCCGGACTGATGAAAGATTGTATCGATCGCGGTCATTTTGTGATAGAGCAGCTTTTGCACGGGAAATATTGTATCACCATGGCAACAGGGGAAAATTACGGGAACGGCGATTCGTTGACGATTTTGAATAATTTGGTGCTTTTTTCCGGCGGAAAACTGAGTGCGAAAGTAAAAATTAAGGTTCCTTTCGGAGATACAAATACAGTTCGTAAAAAAACGAAAGAAATCATTCGTAAGTCGGTGGCGAAACTCGTGCTCGGAATAAAGAATAAAAAAATATATCCAATCCAGTGGGTCTGTCATTTTGTAATTTTTAATCTCGGTATCAAACCGTTTGTAAAGAAGAAGGGAGTTGCCTATCGGGGAGTTTTGAAAAAATGGGAAAGCAAGGGGATCGGATAAATGAGAGAGTATATTTTGCTTTTGCCGATACTGTTCATTTTTCATGATATGGAAGAAATTATCGGCTT
>JAILKC010000028.1 GCA_024694055.1 Lachnospiraceae bacterium
TATTCCAGTATATGATCCGTATCGCTTATAACACTTCCTATAAGGCAGGCCGCGGCCATATCGAGATCGTGCCTTGTCAGTAGTATTCCTGTTGCCAATATCGTTCCGCAAAAAAGATGCCTCTGTGGACTCATATATTCACGTCCTATTCTTCATTAACTCTCGGCCTGTATGTTTGTCTCTTTTGATATATATATAGGCCTTCCTTTAAGTTCGAGATATATCCTGGCCATATACTCGCCTATAATCCCGAGTATACATATTACCACTCCACTAAAAAAGACAAGTAACATCAATATAGTGGTGGTATCCTGCCACGGCCTGATTCCTGCAAGGCTCATATAAGCCAGTCTTATTCCATATATCACAGACGACAACACTACTATAAACCCCAGCCATACTACAGCTCTAAGGGGTGTGGTTGCAAAGCTGATAAATCCATGCCATGCATATCTAATCAGTCCCATAAAAGACCATTTAGTCGTTCCGGCATACCTCTCCACGTTCTCATAACTTATCCACACCGTGTCAAAGCCTACCCATGACATTATACCCTTGATAAAACGTTCTCTCTCTGACAACGAAACTATGGCTTTCACCATTTGTTTTGTCATCATTCTATAGTCAGATCCACCCTGTACGAGGTTCATAGCCGTAATATTATTGATTATCCGGTAAAATGCCTTCGAAAAAAAGCTCCTTATTACCGGTTCCCCTTTACGGCTTATCCTTCTTGCCCCGCAGCAATCATGTCCTCCTTCTATCTTTTCTATCATCTGCGGCAATAATGTCGGAGGATGCTGCAGATCTGCATCCATAAGAGCCACATAATCTCCGATACTGTTTTCAAAACCGGCGTATATGGCCGCTTCTTTGCCAAAATTCCTCGCAAACGAGATGTACTTAACCTTATCGTCACCGTATCTATCTACAAGAGATTTGATCTTTGACAACGTGGAATCTTTACTTCCGTCATTAATATAAAGAAACGAATATGTATATCCTTCCAGACAATCCAACACCTTTGATGTCTCATCAAAAAAAGCCTCTATACATTGTTCCTCGTTGTAACAAGGTACTATGATCTCTATGCGCTTGCCGCTAACTCTATTTGGAATTCCTGTATTATCTGCCATATGCACAATTCCTGTTCTTGCCATCGATTCTGTAATGATCACTGTTTCCAGTTGTCTCTGTTGGCAGCTTCTCTCTTACCTGACAAGCCACCTATCGTTCCCCATCCGTATATCCATAATGTTATCCAACATGCAACTATGTGATACGCCCATGCACTTATATCAGGCTTTCTGCAAAAACCTATTATCGATTGTATAATCAAAGGGAGAATCGTTACGCAACACAGAGCAAATAACACTATTCTTCCCTTGCTGATCTTACTCCAAGGATATTTCCTACCCTTGGAATCACTGAAATACAAAAAATCTTTGATTCTTCTGTTTTGTTTGCGAATGAACGTCCTGGTATCCGGGCAGAACAGATGTATGATACTGGTCTTAACCTTAGCCACTCTAAGTTCCGGTTCTTTCTGAAAGAGTTCCCACAACACATCTATGTCAAAGAGATATTCCCCATCAAAGTTTCCCATGAGTTCTCTGGTTCTCATTAAAAACCCATTGGCTCCTATCGTAGGGATCATATCTACTCTGAACTTTATAGAAAGATAGTCTCCTTTATCGATCTCTTCCCTGTCAACTTCAGTCCATTTGCCCGTAATACGACAATATCTGTCATAATTACCAGTGAATATACACAGAGGATCATTCATACCTATCAACGCACAGTATCTGTTGATCACACTGTCCTGCGGTCTGTACGTATATTCTATGGGTTCTGATGCCACTATCTTATCATCTTCAAATGGACGCATCATGCGGGTAAGCCAGTCACTTGCAGGCATAATATTGTCTGAATCAAGCAAGAGCACCACATCGCCTTTGGCTTCCTTAACAGCTACTGCTTTACCTGCCTCTGCTGTACGAAGCGGATTCTTATGCACGCATATAGGTATATCAATACCGCCGCGATATTCTTCTATTTTTTCAAGAGTACCATCAGTTGAACCACCATCAGCGAAGATTATCTCAAGTTTATCATGCGGATAGTCCTGAGATACTATGGCGTCCATATATTCATTGATGGTTCTCATGACATTGAACGTAGGAGTGACTATAGATACAGATAAAAAGTCATTCACATTCATCACCGCCCTTATTGCCAAAATCAGCCAAATGACCCAACACCTTTCCTGCGGCGCGGAATATGAACTTAACATCATCTATGGATCTGATGCCGGCTATTCTATGCCATATAAATTCGGGGTTAAATGCTACTTTATATACCGCCTGTACGGCCTCATTGATCTTCTCCGATCCGACTGGAGTCTTCATTACAGGCATACGTTGATCAAACTCCTCATAGTCCTCAGTCAAGAGCCATCCGTTTCGCCTGCATTCTTCATACAACGGGGTTCCCGGGTAAGGTATCAGTACAGTAGCCTGTAATGTATGAGCCATATTCTTCTTAAGTATCATTTGACCCAACTTAACGGTATTCTGTATCTGCTCTTGATCTTCCCACGGATATCCGAACATAAGAGTGATGTGCGGAGACAGCCCTGCCTTCTTGGCCATCTTGAGACTCTCTACCATCTCTTCTATCTTCTCAGCCTTGACTATCCTGTCAAGAGTCTCCTGATTGGCTGATTCCATTCCAAAAAGTATAAATCTGAAGCCGGCTTCCTTCATGAGTTTGTAATCATCATATGTCAAAGCACACAGGCGCATGTTGCAATCCATGATGACTTTTTTATTATATCCGCGCTCTATCATGCCTTTGCAGAATGTTCTCAACCATTCGCCGGCAGGGAAAGCTCCTGAGTCATCCATAATCTCCTTCACGCCGTATTTCTCTATAAGCATGCCCACTTCATCAAGCAGGGATTCGGGACTTCTCTTAAGATATTGGGGATAAAGCGTGGTCCAACTACAAAAAGTACATCTATGATGCCAACAATCTCTGGCTGCCATGGTATAAGTGCCCGGCAATTTGGAATAATTACCATTCTTCTCACTATACAATTGCCATTTGGTAAGGTCTCTGTCTATCATTGGAAGAGTATTCAGATCTTGATCCAGTACAAATCGTCCGGTATCAAGAATCTGACCCTCCTTACGATAGTAAATTCCTTTGTCCAAGCTGTCTGTATCACAGATTCCATTATGATCTCTAAGATTAGTACACAGATTCTTTAACAGAAAATCATAATTGCCTCCGGTAAGCACATAATCCACCGGGCAATTCTCCATAGATTCTTGAGGAAAAGCAGTGACATGGTCTCCAACAAGAACAATTATCGTATCTGGATATATATCCTTCAATTCACGAATAATGTTCCAATGCATCTTTATAACAGGAGTTTTCGATTCAATCATCACAAGATCAAACTTTTCCTGTCGATAATAATCCAAGTACTGCCTGTATGTCCATCCCTCTGATATTGCATCGTTCCATACAGTATCAAAGCCGGCATCATGCAACATCGTCGCAGCATAAGCCGGCACCATGGGATAAATATATGTAGGATTATTAAACCACTGGAACTGTCTGTTCTGTCCCAGTAGCGGAATTCCTTTTTTATTCTCTAACGGTGGATATGTAATAGCAACTTTCATAAAAGGTATTATACAATATCTAGTACAATAAATCTACACATTCCACATATAAGTTCAACCTACTTCCATGCCATTTTCCAAATATATACGTGCAATTTCCACTAAATGCCACATTGTAGATTTGACATTGTATAACGGTCACTCAACCAGTTGTTTAGTGAATCTCGTTGGAATTATGCTTAAAACAGAAGACACAAACAAGCAAATCAAGAATATAACTAAACATTTCAAGAATGGTTCGATTTTTATATCAAAATACAAAAGCAGTATATTTAATATTTTTCCGACAGCAAAGTGAGCGCAGAAAACACCCATGCTATATTTTGACGCAAATCTTAAAATTTTCCTTATAACAGGGTGGAAAAGAGAAATTGGGAGAGACGTAAAAAGCACAAAAATCATAATAGAATATACTATGTTATAAACACCTCCATATCCAAATCCCTCAAATATAGTAAACA
>JAILKC010000048.1 GCA_024694055.1 Lachnospiraceae bacterium
AAATTGATCCATATACAGCCCTGGATGACCGCAATGAGCAATACCGGCATTCCGGCCGACTTGAATGTAAAAAGCAGCACTACCAATACCACCAGTATTGATACGATATTTACAACCTTATTATCTCTTGAGAAAGTATTGCGCAGATCATACTGGCTGACGCATTCTCCGCATAGAAGCACTTTCCCTTCGGGATAGAATCTTGCGCCCGCCTTATGCATCTCATCCAAGAACTCATATGTCTCCGGAGATTCTTCCGGAAGTGTAAGATACACAAGTATCCTTGAATAGTTATCACCGCGAAGCTGATTCTTTGCAAACATCATCTGTCTGTAAGCATCGTTAAGTGTTCTGGCTGTATCGCTGTCCAGTGTGACATATCCCTCATCAACCTCTTTTTTCACAAATAAGAACATGTCTATGAGAGGTACTTTGTAGGATTTAAGTCCATTGACTACCTTGGCGTAATCCTCATCATTGATGGCATAGGCCGCATATATGAGTTCGGCCACCTCATAATCAAGGTCTATCAATTCCGAAAACTGTCTGGGCGTTAGCTTATCCGCAAGCATATACCCGTCTATGGCTTCTATATTGGCTAGTCCTTGGCAATGATCCACTTCGGGTCTGCTTTCAAGCTCCGTTATCAGTCTCTTTTCCGCATCATAATTACCGGCCGGCACCATCATCGCAACCAGGTTGGATGATCCGAAGTTTTCCTTTATCATCCTTTCCGCTACCTGAACATCATTTTCAAGCGGTGGCGTCACTGTTGAATATCCGTACACATAATTACATTTATTGGATATGAAAAATGCAGCCACTATAACGACCAGGAAGACAGGTGGAACAAAGAGTCTGGTCTTATATGCAAATTTGCCTACAAAAGGGATTTGTGGGATAAAATTCTTATGCTTAGTCTTCTCCATAAGATTGGCAAAAAGCATGATCACACCGGGCATAAGCAAAAAAACTCCCACCAAAGACAAGAGTATGGCTTTTATAAGCACGATACCCATGTCAGGTCCCATCTTATACTGCATGAAAGTCATGGCTATCAGACCGCCTATGGTAGTAAGGGATGATCCTGATATCTCGGGGATCGCCTTGGACAAAGCGACGATCACAGCCTCTCTTGGCGGTTTGTCCGCATGTTCTTCTTTATATCTGTTTAGGAAAATGATGGCATAGTCGATGGACAGTGCCAATTGAAGTACTATGGTCACCGAATTGGATACGAAAGATATGGTACCGAATATAAAATTTGAGCCCATCTGCAAAAGAGCGGATGCGCCAAATGTAATGAGCAAAACGGGGATCTCCGCGTAAGCCTGCGTTGTAAGCAGCAGCACCGACAATACAATCACTACGACTATCACAGAGATGACCTTCATCTCATCATTTATGAGTTCTGCCTGTATATCACCCAAAGTGGTGTTCAGATAATGATCATAGGGTTCTATGTATTCCTTAACGCTCTCAAGGCTGTCAAGACACCTGTCATCATCCTCGTCATATTCAAATGTTACATTGAACCTCCCCGAGCCATTATTGTAATATTCTGCAGTATTATCATAGGTAACGGAGAACACACCCTCGATATTCTCAATATCATCTCTGATCTCCTCACCCTGTTCATATGATATATTGGCTATCATGATCTCACAGGAGCCGTAGGTGGTGAATTCCTCCTCCATAAGGTCAAGGCCCTGTCTGGTCTCAGTACTCTGAGGAAGATATGCCGCCATATCATTTTCCACGCCCACCCAGTTACGTGTTATAACAGAAAAAATCGCCAATATAGAGAATATGAGGAATAACAGATTCCTCTTATCCACTATAAAGGCGCATATCTTCATTATGACGCTGTCTTCCCTGTTTTCGTCTTTAATATCCTTTGCCATAATAACCTCCCGGCTAAACTCACTGTGTGAGGCACACGAGGCGAATATTCAATTCGTCGATGATGTCTGAATCGCAGTCTGTTATTTCTTCAGGACATTATTTTATGATCTTTGACAGATTATTCTGTAATGCCCTTGCTACTTCGGGTTTATTCATAGAATACACATGTATGTGGTTGACACCGTTGGCGATAAGATCAATGATCTGATCTGTTGCATAAGCTATTCCCGCCTGCTGCATCGCCTCCGGATCATTGCCGAATCTGTCTACCAGATTTCGGAATCTCTCAGGCATGTTGGTACCCGACATGCTTATTGCATTGGCAACCTGTGTTGCTCTTGTAATGGGCATGATACCCGGGATCACCGGAACATTTATGCCCTTATCTTTTACTCTGTATAAAAAATTGTAGAAAATGTTATTGTCAAAAAACATCTGGGTCGTAAGGAAATCACATCCGGCCTCAACCTTCTTTTTAAGATGATCTATATCTTCAGCCTTATTAATTGCATCCACATGTCCTTCCGGATAGCATGCTCCACCGATGCAGAATGTATCCTTACCGGCATAGTCTCTTATCTCAGTAATAAGTTCCGATGCATAATGATAGTCCTTAAACGGCTCACCTTCAAAGTCTTTGGGCTTGTCTCCGCGAAGCGCCAGAATATTCTCTATACCATTGGCCTTCATATCATCTATGGCCTTATGTATGTCTTCCTTTGTTGCACCCACACATGTAAGATGCGCTATTGTAGACACATCGAATTTATTCTGTATATCCGAAGCGATCTTAAGAGTATTGCCTCTTGTACTTCCACCCGCTCCATATGTTACGCTCATGTAGCTCGGATTAAGTGCAGCCACTCCCATTGCTGCATTATATACATTCTCAAAATTGCCGTTCGTCTTGGGCGGAAATACCTCAAACGAAAGCGTAATCCTGTCATTTCTTAATAAATTTGATAATTTCATACTCACCTCATAAGTCAGGAATTCCCTGTCAAGAAAAAACGGGCCGTATCAACTACGACCCGCTTGCTCGGAGTGACAAGATTCGAACTTGCGACCTCCGCCTCCCTAAGACGGCGCTCTAACCAAACTGAGCCACACCCCGTTTACTCTTTATCAATCCCTCATAAGCATCTGCTGCTTCTCATTCGGATTGACACCATCGACTATTGTATCAGAACTTAACCAACTAATCAAGCCCTAAATATACATCAATTTCATCCGCAAAAAAAGTATGCTCTCCCATCCTGCCCTTGGCGTCATCCATGGCATTTTCATAATCACCGGCCTTATCAACTTCACCGGCTGCCCTGTATCCCTTATCGCAGAATGCCGCCTCGTAATAGTCCGCTATTGCATAAGGAACCATATACTCATCACATTCTTTTGAGTATATACCCAAAGCCTCATTGATATTCCTGTATTCCGACACAGCCTGGTATCCGCTGAAATTAACGCTTCTGAGCATCTCACCGGATGTATACTTATCATAATATGATCCTCCGGGAGTAGTACTGAAAATCAGCCCGACAACCATTACAAACAGTACCATGGACAGTATGACTATCAGAATATTTAAGACCACATATTTCTTCTCTTTACTTACCGACATGTGCATACCCCTCCTCAAGCATAACCTGTTTACGTGCCCTGCTTAAGGTTCTGAAGCTTTCCATGTCCTCATCACTTAAGCCAAAATACCCGCGCACCAGTATCTCAGTGTGTGCTGTCAGATCATCAATATACGCATATACTTCGTCATTATAGTACTTTTTTATCTCATATTCAGATGTCGGTGAAGCATATCCGTACAATCTCTCAAGAAGTGTGGCGATCTGTTCTATAGCCTCCTCATCTTTCATAAACGAGTCCTCATCTAACAGATATGCCATGTATTCCGTAAAAGAATGGTATGCGGCAGATGCGTTGTATACCACATAATACTCATCAAGCTGTTCCGAGTAAGTAAGACGATTAACGCGCATATAGCTCTCAAGACTCAAATAGTCTCTGTCATCCATCATGGTCTCGATCTTTGCCCTGTACTGCCCAAGATGCCTTTTGACATCCCGTTCCTTCCTGGCCGTCTCCAATTCATACCTGTTAAAATATATAACAAAAGAGACAGCGACCAAAGCGACCAATATGGCCACAACCGTAAGGCGCACAGTAAATGCACTGAATCTTCTGCTGTTGGCCAACACCTCTTCTCTGGTGGAATTAAACGAGTTGTTATACTTATGCATATCTCTGATATGCTTTTTGGCAAATCTGTTCTCTTTTCCGCAATAAGGACAGATCTCTTCTTCTATACCGAGATTATTGCCGCAGTTTTCGCACTTCATACCGTATCCCCCGTATCGAAACAGTTATCTGAACTGATCAATATATCTTTCGCTTATCTCCCCACACTTGTCATATGACAGATTTCCGTATTCGTTAAGCGCATCCTTAAGTATAACATCCAGTTCTTCATCTGAAAAACCGAGTCTGTCATGTATCATCTCCATCACATAATCCGCTGCAGATATAAGTGCATCATGCTCTTCACCGCTTAAAACATCGGATGAATCTTCTCGATTATATTCTACGTAAAAACGCAGGCAGTCATAGACGATACTCTGAGTCCTGAATCTCGTATAGCCGTATCCGTCAACTTCTCTGAACATATTCTTTATCGATATGTATTCATAATACAGACTGATAAAATCATAGTGTTCCCATTCATACAGATCATGACCTTCTGTATCTTCCGCATAGAATTCTTCTGCCAGCTTGTCATACTCGCCGGCTTCATACAAACTGTCAAAATATGCAAAGTGCTCCCGCTGCCAGGCCATCTCCTCTAATACATTATCATCAGAGCCATATATCCTGTCTCTTTCATAACGCGCAAGAATATATATCCCTATCGATACTACCGTCATCACGGCAATGGTTATAAGGATCACCCTTACTGCCTTAATGTAGTTCTTATAATACCCTTCTTCTGCCTCTTCATCTACACGGTCAAGCTTCTTTCTCACATCTTCAAGCTCATCCATATACTGCTTTTCCGCACCTTCTTCGTTGATGTATCCGCATGCAGGGCACTTGGGGCTGAATCTTTCGATTTCAGCCCCGCAGTTAACACATCTGTACATATTTATTTTTCCGTCAGCAATCAGTGATGGAACAGTCTTACTCCGTTACATACCATGACCATACCGTATTCATCCGCTGCATCTATCACTATATCATCTCTTACCGAACCACCCGGCTGTACCACATACTTCACACCGCTCTTGGCAGCTCTGTCAATATTGTCAGAGAACGGGAAGAACGCGTCAGATCCAAGCACTACATCCGTAGCCTTTGACAGCCATGCTTCCTTTTCTTCCTTGGTAAATACGGAAGGCTTCTTAGTAAAGAAACGTTCCCACTTACCGTCTGCAAGTACATCCATATAATCATTGCCGATATAATTGTCTATCGCATTGTCCCTGTCAGGTCTGCCTATATCCTCCTTAAAGGGAAGATCAAGTACCTTGGGGCACTGACGAAGAAGCCAATTGTCAGCCTTGCTTCCTGCAAGTCTGGTACAATGCACTCTTGACTGCTGTCCTGCTCCTATTCCTATAGCCTGACCATCCTTAACGAAGCATACTGAATTGGACTGTGTATACTTTAGAGTTATGAGTGCGATCTTCATATCATCCTTCACACTCTGCGGAAGATCCTTATTCTTGGTAACAATGTTGGTAAGCAGACTGTCATCTATGGGAAGTTCATTGCGTCCCTGTTCAAATGTGATACCGAATACCTGCTTATGCTCGATCGGATCGGGCTTATATGAAGGATCGATCTGAATGATATTGTAGTTGCCCTTCTTCTTGGACTTTAGTATCTCAAGCGCCTTGTCCGTATATCCGGGAGCTATTATTCCGTCAGACACCTCTCTTTTGATCAGATTGGCCGTACATTCATCGCATTCATCTGAAAGAGCGATAAAATCACCGAAGCTACTCATACGATCCGCGCCTCTTGCTCTTGCATATGCGCTTGCAAGTGGTGTGAGTTCTCCCAGATCATCCACCCAGTATATCTTCTTTAAAGTGTCGCTTAAGGGTCTGCCCACAGCGGCACCTGCCGGTGATACGTGTTTAAATGACGTTGCAGCAGGAAGACCTGTTGCTTCCTTGAGTTCTCTTACAAGCTGCCATCCGTTGAAAGCATCAAGAAAATTGATATATCCCGGCTTTCCGTTAAGTACAGTGATGGGAAGTTCACTTCCATCCTCCATAAATATCTTTGATGGCTTCTGATTGGGATTGCAGCCGTACTTAAGTTCCAATTCTTTCATTAATCTCTCCTCCAAATTATGAAAAAGACTTTACTTATTCTTATTGATTATCCTGGTCTCGTACTTGCCTGTAGCAATATCTATAAATCTCACAAACAGGCTGACCTTATTATCCTCATTGAGCGATCCCCACAGAGTATTCGTAAATTCATCGATATCTCCGTCTATCTCTATCCACTCCGGTTCTCCTTCAAAGCTCGGAAGAGGATTGCCATCAGTCATATATGTGTGAATGTATCTTCCTTCACCGGCTATCGGATTCTCATAGGCAAATGCATATCTGTTGCATGAAGCAGGATTGCCGTTATTGCTCTTAAGTATGCTCATCGCATAATTGAATTTACCGCTCTCTATATGAAGGATACCTGAGATTCTGGGAGTGTAATTGGGCTCATCGGGTTCAAACTCGCGGCATCTTAATGACTGTTCAAAAGTCATCTGCTTGTCCATTCCCTCATAGATCGTATCCGTCTGATCACCGTTGGTCACAATGGTCTTATTGCCAAGAACTCTGACAGGTGCATATATAATAAGCGAAGGATCACTAAGCTTGGCCGGATCAAAAGCTTCTGTCCTTATTCCGTCACCGTCCTCAACAAATATCCTGTTACGGCTGTTTACACTTCTGCCCATGATAAAGTATGCCGTCACGGCCTTACTTCCATCCTTTGATCTTCCGATCACGATTCCCCTTCCGGGATAAGTATTGTTCTTAAGCAAATCTCCGATCTTTTCCTTCTTCATTCCGGTATACTCCTTTTCTTACATCAGTTCCCGTTGCAAATCAATATACGCCATATAAAAAGCCGACAGTCTGAGCGTATATGCCCAGACGGTCGGCTAAAGGTCACACTGGATATACAGCACGTGGTAAACTCCACTTACGTCTCCTGTATGGATACGTATATCCGTCAGCTGTATATGCACATATTGTAACATCTATATATAGTTGTTGCAAGTAAAATCGCTCAAAATATTGTGTAAATACCTTGCTTAAGCTCTAAGGATCGTGCCTCCGCCCATCACCTCGTCACCGTCATATATAACAATTGCCTGACCGGGTGTGATGACTCGCTGAGGTTCATCGAATATGAATACATATCTTCCGTCGCCCTGATTTTTAACAATACCGGGCTGCTCCGTCTGGCGATATCTTACCTTGGCCCTGTAATGGGTCCCGTCTGCAGGTGCTTCTCCCGAAATCCAATTGGCGTCGTCAAAATACGCTTCCCTTGTAAAAAGATCTGAATCATCTCCAAGGATCACCCGGTTGCCTTCCACATCCAGCGAGACCACATAAAGAGGCCTGTCTGCGCTTATTCCAAGCCCCTTACGTTGCCCTAAAGTGTATTTTATTATACCTTTATGACGCCCCAAGACATTACCCTCCATATCCACGAAGTCACCTTCGGGATAGTCCTTGCCGGTATAGTGTCTTATCACCTTTTCATAATCGCCGTCCGGAACAAAACATATGTCCTGACTGTCCGGCTTATCCTTATTGACAAAGCCCTCATCGGATGCGATCTTTCGCGTATCGGTCTTGACATATTCACCCAAAGGGAACTCTATGCATCCAAGCTGCTCCTGCGTGAGCATATACAGTACATAAGTCTGGTCTTTGGACGGATCTGCCGCTTTCATCAGCCTGTATCGACCGTTCTTATCCGTATCTATGCGCGCATAATGGCCGGTCACGACCTTGTCACAACCAAGTTCCTTGGCCTTTTTAAGCAATACATCAAACTTCAGATATCTGTTGCAGTTGATGCATGGATTGGGAGTGATACCATGTTCATAACAATCAATAAAGTCGTCTATGACTTCCGTGCGAAACTCTGCCTTATAATTCAGAGTATGAAAAGCCATCCCCAGTCTGCTTGCCACCGTCATCGCATCCGCTGCATCGGTCATGGAACAACAGGTACGGCTGCCGGCTGTCTCTGTAGTATAGCCGTCTTCTTCCCTGTCATATAAAAGCATGGTGGCACCTATGCAGTCATATCCTTTATCTTTCATGAGTTTTGCGGCTACTGACGAATCCACGCCTCCGCTCATAGCTATCAATGCCTTCATAATATCCTCATTCCAACAAGAAGCGCCCACATACGTGGGCGCCGGTATATCACTTTATATCATCTGTCTGCCATGCCTACATGAAGATTCCGGCAGCCTGCTTCTTCTTATCATCCTGCTGTCTCTTCTGCATCATGGTCTGATAATCCCGCAGCACCTGATTCTTCTTAAGCTGCATGCTTGCCTTGGCTACATCCGTATCTGCTATACGGCTCTTGGCTGCGGTAGTATTCTCTGTAGAAATCTGATTGGCTCTTAAACTGTGCTCGATACCATTGGTCTTGGCTCCGACATCACTCCTGGTGGAAGTGATCTGTCCTATCATGTCCGAAGGAGAACCTGTGGGATTATATCCCTTGAGTACATATGATTCATTGTACTTGGTCTGGTTCGTAATATCGCTCATACCCGCAGAATACTGGTCAATCTGATTCTGAATTGCAAGCTTGTCATCGGCCGACATCGTACCGTTCATCTGTCTGATGGACAGTTCGCTGATACTCTGCGCATAGTCGACCATGCCGCTCAGACCTGAATCCTTGATATTCTGATAAGCCTGATCCATGGCCGCATTCTGAGCAAGCTGCTCCTGCGTCCTGATCTGAGTCTCCATCTTCTGGGCTATCGCCATATCGGCAGCGCCGTCAGCTGCTTTCTGAAGCTTATTGCCACTTGCGATCTTGCCGTACAGAGACATATTGTAATTGTCTTTATTACTTAATCCATTAATCCCTGCCATACGCGCACCTCCATGTGAAAAAGTACCGCCTATACACTTTCATTGTAAGTCTGTCCATTATGCGTGTCAAGCGTTTTCTACTCGGCAAAGAACGCATCTATTCCGTCTGCAATGCCTTGGGCAAGCTTATTCTGATAGTCATCCATTGCCATCAGCTTATCCTCTGAAGGATTGGTCATATAGCCCATCTCCACTATGGTCACGGGAACTTCAGACCAGTTGATACCGCTCATCGTGTCAGTCTCCCACACTTTTTCCCGTCTGGCTCCGGTCGCGCTCACCATACTGTCGAGCACGCAGTCCGAAAGCTTCCTGCTGAGCGGATACATTGAGGAATTGTAAGGATTGGATGCAGTCTGACATATAGTCATGATCCCTGATACCGAAGCCGTCGCGCAGCCGTTGGCATGGATCCTTATAAATGCATCAGCGTGATTGTCATTGGCGATCGCAGCTCTCTCGGAATTGCTGATGTTCACATCATTGACAGTTCTGCACATGATCACGTCATATCCTCTTGATATCAGGACAGACCGGAGTTTAAGCGCCACTGACAGATTTAGTTCATATTCACTGAGCCCCGTAACCACCCCTTTTGTACCGGATGAGACCTTGGCTTTATACTGCGTGGCTCCCGGGCCTATAGGTTCGGTAGTCGGATCTCCCTTAAGCTGATGTCCCGCATCTATAACTATCAGGCCGGCCGAACCGTCTGTCCGTCCGTCCCGTGATAAAGCCGCCTCACTTATCTTCGCTGTCGTCAAAGCTGCTGCATCTGCCTTCGCACTCGCATATCCCTGTGCACCATAGGTCACACCCGGATTATGCTTGCATCCGCAAAAGACAAGCCACATTGTAAGTATCAGCAATATATTCAGTACTCTTCGCCTAAACCTGTCTATGTTCAATGATCATTTGCCTCCGAAACATCCGTCTCGTCTTCAGTAGCACCCATTTCCTGTAAAAAATTCTTACGCATCCTGCCCGTAACCCAGAATATCAGAGATACGCCTATTATCGCTTCATACAGAGATCCGTAGAATATCACTCTGTTCATCTCCGCTATCTGCGCATCATACCAGTCTGCAGAAAAATCAACCGCTATGATACCCGCAACATTCCCATCAGAATCAAACACCGGACTGTATGCACTGTAGAACCGTCCCCAGTCATCGGAATACGGAACCTTGTCTACAGCCGGCGTGCCGAGACTTGCTTCGTACAATGCATCCGTATAATGGACAGGCGTTCCGAATTCCCCCGGATCGGAAACAGCCGGATCTATGGTAAAAGTGAACTCCTTATTACCCATATCCCGGATTCCGTATATATACTTCAGATTGATATTGTCCTGAAATACCCGTAATGTATCTTCGAGCTGCATATACTCAGGCGTTCCCTTATCCTCTCTTTGAACATCTCTGAGTATATCGCCGTCCAACATGTCCGCTGCGGTATTGACTATATCCAGCATACGGTTGTCTATCTGCTCCATTATGGCTCTGCGCGAATTATCAAGCAGGACCTTACCCAGGATAATATTGGCCGCCAAAAGAATGAGCGAAACGATTATCGAAAGCTCCGCAGAGAAACTCAATCTCCTCTTTTTCACTTAATACCCCCTTTTATCACCTTGGCACGTTCCGTACAATTGACTTTAAGCTTTTCATGATTATCTCTTACATATTCTTCATTGCCCGCTTCCGCTGCCTCTTCCAGCGCCCTTGCTTCTTCAAAGATCGCGGTGTCACCGACAGTCCTTGCCACACTCTTTAACGCATGCACTTTTACTCCATACAGGTCAAGATCGCCCTGTTTAAAGGCTTCATCAAGTTCGTTTAACCTTTCGGCGGTTCCGTCAGCGTATTCTATTATTATCTCATGATAGAAATCTTCATCTCCGGCACAGTACTTAAGACCATCCTCAGGCACTATACCTATGTTTCTTAAGAATTCAAAGAAATCTCTTGATGCCGTCTCGTCCTGCGATCTGTATTTCGTCTCAGACGTAAGCCCCTGTCCGGGCTCGAATTCCATTATATCCGGTATATCTGCAACCGAAGCATTATCTGCCTCTGAATCAGATGACGATTTTACCGCAAAAGCATCTGTCGGTGCAGTATCGGATGCAGGAGCCGGTGCAGGTGCAGTTTCTTTTGTCGCATCCGAAGAATCCGATCTGTTCTTAAACTGAACGAGATGACCGGGAAGATATTTTGCCAAAGCCTGCTCCAAAACTTTGACTTCCACAGGTTTGGACAGATAATCATCAAAGCCTGCTGCCAGGTAGGATTCCCTCGCTCCCACAACGGCATTGGCCGTAAGAGCGATGACGGTAGTATGTTCTCCGAGCAGTTTGTCTTCTCTTGCCTTCTGCAAGGTCTCAATACCATCCATGTGCGGCATCATATGATCAAGCAATACCACATCATATGTCTTCTTCTCAAGCATATCCAAAGCAGCCTGGCCCGAACCCGCAAGATCCGGAGTGATGCCGTTAAGCTTGAGCAGATTCTTAATAACCTTAAGGTTCATTTCATTATCATCCACTACAAGCAATGACGCCTCAGGTGCATACAGATACTTTTCTTCATCCTGATCACCGCCGATATCTCTGATACGTTCCTTATAATCTCCGATCGGTGTAGGATCTATGATCACCTGATCCACTTCAAAGGAGAATGTGGATCCCTCACCGTATTCACTCTCTACATCAAGCTTGGAGCCCATCATATCAAGGAGTTTTGTGACTATGGCCATACCAAGTCCCGTGCCCTCAATATTCCTGTTCTTACGCTCATCCAGACGTGCAAATGACTCAAAGAGTTTACCCATGTCCTCTTCTTTGATGCCTATACCGGTATCCTCCACACGTATGGCAAGAGAGTATGTATCTTTATCCTTTTCCTCGCCGCCTATATAGAGATCTACACGACCTTCTCTCGTGTATTTGACCGCATTGGTCAACAAATTGATTGCGACCTGTGTCACTCTCATGTCGTCTCCATGCATGGTCGAAGGAATATTCGGCGATACATGGGCTTCAAAAGTCAGTCCCTTATCTTTTGCACGGGCTGATACCGAATTGATCATATTGGTGATCATGGCTACCGTGTCATACTTAACAGGCAGGATCTCCATCTTGCCTTCTTCGATCTTGGAGAAATCAAGTATGGTATTGATCAGTCCTAACAGATTCCTTCCCGCAGACTGTATATTGATCGCATATTCTCTGATCGATGCGTCCTTGGATTCACGCAGTATCATCTCATTCATACCAAGAACTGCGTTGATGGGAGTACGTATCTCATGCGACATCTGAGCCAGGAACCTTGACTTTGCCTTACCTGCGGATACCGCCTCATTGGCTGCGGTGACAAGTTTTTCATTGGTCTCATCCTGCCAGCTTATGAACCTGTTGATGAGCAGGAATACTGCTATCATTGACACAAGTATCATAACAAGGAATATAAACAGAAAAATGACTACTGCTCCGTATATTGCCCAGAAATTCTGTACGACCACCACCGTGAATCCCGAAAGATTACTCTTTTGGGTACAGCATGATACATATTTTCCGTCATAATCGACCATAACGAACACATTGCTCTTATGAAGTGCATCCGCATACTCCGTATCCGCGATATTGACGCTGCCTTTATCACTCATCTCATGAGCTTTGTCGGGATGATTGATGATATTGCCGTCCTGGTCGACTAAGAATGCATACCCTTCCTTACCGTAGCTGTCATTAAGAATGTCTATGAGCTTATCCAGATAGCAGTCTATTGCAAATGCTCCTATGAACTCACCGTTCTCGGTATAGAGAGCCTTTGAGAACGTGATACAGTACAACCCTGTCTGCGCATCAAAATACGGTGCCGATATATTGTATCCGTCCACGGAATTCACCGTATCAATATACCATTGCCTCTCTTCCACCTTATAATCCTCATCCGGGATCCATCCCGTATTCTCTATCATGGGATGTTCGCTGTTCGGATTGGCTACATAGAACGATGAAATATCGCTGTAATTGGATCCGATATCATTAAGCCATTTTACGGCGCCATCATAATCATCAAGCACCTCCGGATTGTAAGCCAAAGTATCCGCTATTACCTTCATAACGCTCTGCTGTTCAAGCATCCACTGCGTCACTTCGTTATTGTAATTGTCAGCCTCTTTGCCTATAAGCGTGGAACCCCATCTGTATGCGCTTCCAAAACTCATTGCAAAGCCTATTAAAAGCGCTGCCATGAGCACGCCTATTATTCCGTTACGTATGTATCTTGTGGATACGTTCTGTCCCTTTTCCTGTTCGATCTCTATACTGCCAAATTCCTCCATATTGCTTCGCAGTATATCCGAATAGAAGAAGAGATTGTCCATCATCTCCTTTAATCGCTTACTTGTATCCCTTACTTCCCTTAACTTGTCTTTAACATCAGGTCCACCGTCCTTTAGGGCATTGTCCGATATCTTGATGATATCATTGACGGGAGCCTTGAGTTCCTGCGACAGCCCGGCAATGAACTCCTCCGTGGCATTCAATGTCTCCTCTGACATCTCCTGATTATGCAGGCTGACCATATAGAACACGATAATAACCGCTACCATAAGAATATCTATCGAGCCTATAAGCATTATCTGCCTGTATGTATCTGCATACAGATTGTCCCCGGATACTATCAGGATAAGCAGCCATCCGTTGCTCATCTCCGAACTGAATACCGTCTTGCTCCTTCCTCCGATCTTGGTCTTAAAGCTCTTATGCTCATCAGACGCGGCAACACGTTCAAATATGTCCTCATATTCCGGCATGGCCAGTCTGAGTATCTGACCCTGTACATCAACGTCGGAACATCCGACTATCGTGCCGTTCTGCGTAACGATTATGGCCATCTGCCCTTCATCATCCGCACTCATGGCTTCAATGGATGCCTGCGGCTTATTAAGCGAAAAATCCAACGCAGCTACGGTACTGCCGTCTGAAAGAACATATGAAAGCGTATAACAAAGATTCTTGGTATTGGCATCCACATAAGGCTCGGTAATAAATATCTGACCCGCATTCTCCACGGCACCTATATACCAGCTTCGCTCGGTAGCATGAAAGCCATCCGGAATATCAAACCCTGGAATAATAGTCCAGTCCCCTGATGCCGCATATACATTAAAGCAGTTACCCAAACTGGTCTGAATAAAGTATCTGCTCTCTTCTTCAATATATGTCGTGAGCTCCGCTTCAGACGCTTCGCCGTCTATAAGTCTCTCAAGCCCCATCGCATATCGCAACAGATCACTTTCTGCGGTTGAAATGGTCTCCTGAAGATCTCCCTTTATATTATCTAATTTGATCGATCCGATCTTGGCAGTCTGTTCGGTTCCGGAATTGAATATAACGCTTATGTTCATTCCTATGACCGCTACAAAAATAAGTACAATGGCCACTACAAAACTGCCGCTTATGCGTCCGCTCCTGCCGGCAGCGTCTCTTCTGCCGTCATCCTCAAGCAGCATCATAAGTCCCAAATAGCTGACCGATACACAGAAAAGCTCTACCTTAAGCGAGAACAGGCCCTGAAGGATGATGCCCAATACGCCCACTAACATAAGTATCATTACCGCAATACGGTTCCTGCGCGTTATGCGACTTCTGTATTTAACAAAGAAAATGATCCCAAGCAGCAGATATATGGCAGAAATCGCATACAGCACCCACATATACGGGCCTCTTGTATAGAGCACTTCTTCATTGATGTAATAGATAAAACGGGTAAACGGATTGATGAGTACAAGGAACTCCGCTATAAAGAACGGCAAAAGAAAAAGAAAAAAGAATCGCGGAGTCTTATTCTTTCCCGCGCCTGTCATATTGAGAATATACAGCACGAAAAGGACAGTCATGACTGTCTGCGCAATAAAATATATCTCGTTTAAAAAATCGATCATTGTCGCGTTCTTGTAATGAATATAATATTCAAATAACAGCGACACATCCGATGTGATCGCAGATAGAATAAGGGCAAAGAGTTGCATCAGGAATGAGAAGTGCATGTCCTTTAGCTTA
>JAILKC010000082.1 GCA_024694055.1 Lachnospiraceae bacterium
ACCCTTAACCTTACCGTTAACCTGAACACCGATCTCAATTGTATCTTCCACACACTCAGCAGGATCAAATGTCGGCCAGCTCTCATATGCTATGGTGTCGTTATGTCCAAGCTTCTGCCATATCTCCTCTCCTACATGAGGCGTGATACATGACAGCATCTTGATAAGTCCGTCCGCATATTCTGCAGGGCAGCTGCCCTCTCTGTATACGGCATTGACAAATATCATCATCTGCGAGATCGCAGTATTAAATGCAAGCTTCTCAAAATCACCCGTAACCTTGGCTACAGTCTGATGATAAAGCTTCTTAAGCGCATCCCTGCCATCTTCTTTGATGTTCTCAGGTACGGTAAAGAAGTTCCATACTCTTCCTATGAAACGTCTTGCACCTTCAACGCCCTGTGAGCTCCAAGGTTTTGATACCTCCAAAGGACCCATGAACATCTCATAGAGTCTCAATGTATCTGCGCCGTACTCCCTTACAACATCCGAAGGATTGACCACGAATTCAGGGAATCTCTTACCCATCTTGATGCCGTTCTCACCAAGGATCATACCCTGATGAACAAGTTTCTTGAAAGGTTCCTTGACAGGCGAGATGCCGTTGTCATATAAGAATCTGTTCCATATTCTGCTGTACATCAGATGTCCTACAGCATGCTCAGGTCCGCCGATATAGAGATCGACAGGCATCCAATGCTTCATCAGTTCCTTATCCGCAAGCTCCTTGTCATTGTGCGGATCGATATACCTTAAGAAATACCAGCTGCTTCCGGCTGATCCGGGCATGGTCGATGTCTCACGGCTGCCCTTTATTCCATTTTTGTCATACTTCTTCCACTCGGTCGCATTCTCAAGCGGTGCCTTACCGTTCTTGCCCTTGTAGTCTTCGAGTTCGGGCAAAACAAGGGGCAACTCATCATCGGGAAGAACGTGGATCTGTCCATCCTCGCCATGAACTATCGGAACCGGCTCGCCCCAGTAACGCTGGCGGGCAAATATCCATTCTCTGAAGTGGTAATTGACCGTCTCCTTGGCGATACCCATATCCACAAGTTTCTTGGTGATGGCCTTCTTGGCTTCCTCTACGGTAAGTCCGGTAAACTCTTCCGAATTGATAAGCTTGCAGCCCTTACCGAGGTAATCCTGCTTCTCAAATGCGCACTCTGATACATCCCTGCCTTCAATGACCTGAATCATATCTATATTGTGTGCTACGGCATATTCAAAGTCTCTCTGATCGTGTGAAGGAACTGCCATTACAGCACCGGTACCGTAGCTTGCAAGCACGAAATCACCGATGAACATGCGAACTTCCTTACCATTAACGGGATTGATACAGGTCACTCCCTTAAGCTCGCAACCCGACTTGGTCTTATTGAGCTCGGTACGGTCCATATCGTTCTTTTTATGTGTCTCTTCGATATAAGCCTCTACCTCTTCTCTGTTCTGTACACGGTCCAAAAGACCCTGTACTATATCTCCGTCAGGAGCAAGTACCATGAAAGTGATACCGTATATCGTCTCTATACATGTCGTAAAGATGGAGAACTTACCGCCTCCGACTATCTCAAACTCTACCTCAACACCGGTAGATCTGCCTATCCAGTTACGCTGGATCTCCTTGGTAGACTCCGGCCAATCGATCTCATTAAGGCCCTCAAGAAGCTTCTCGGCAAAAGCAGGCTGGTCTATGACCCACTGCTTCATATTCTTACGCACCACGGGATAACCGCCACGCTCTGACTTGCCGTCTATTACCTCGTCATTGCTGAGCACCGTTCCGAGCTCTTCGCACCAATTGACGGGCATGTCGATATACTTGGCATATCCTGCCTCGTAGAGTTTTTTAAATATCCACTGTGTCCACTTATAGAACTCAGGATCCGACGTAGCCACCATCTTGCTCCAGTCATAGTCAAAACCAAGTTCCTTAAGCTGTTTGCTGAAAGTCTCTATATTATGCTGTGTAAAACCATTGGGATGATTACCTGTAGATACGGCATACTGCTCTGCGGGAAGTCCGAACGAATCATATCCCATCGGATGAAGGACATTATATCCCTGCATACGCTTCATACGGGACATGATATCCGTAGCCGTATAGCCTTCCGGATGACCTGCATGAAGGCCCACTCCCGAAGGATACGGGAACATATCAAGCACGTAATACTTGGGCTTACTGAAATCCCATACATCCGTATGGAATGTGTCATTCTTCTCCCAGTATTGCTGCCATTTTTTTTCTATTTCACTGTGATTATAAGGTTCTGCCATAATATTTCTCCTCTTTTAACTCAACGTATCGTAGTATATCACAAACTAATAAAACATCCAATATGCCCATACCGTCAAAAGGCTCACAATAAGCTGTATGATGGCAAATCTGTAACACACCTGTGTGTTGGACCATCCTCTGACCTTTCTTGCCTGGTCATGCAGAGGGCATCTGGTATTGACAAGTATCTTGATCTTTAAAAATCTTAGTAGGGCCACTTTTAGAAGTCCCAGCCCACCGTCCAATATAAGAACGATCGATAGTGGAATATAAAGTAACGGACTGTGGCTCATCAAAGCCGTGATTGCTATCATCACACCCATTGCACGGCTTCCCGCGTCTCCCATCAATATCGTACTCGGGGTCGAATTAAACCACAGATAGGCCACAAGAACAACCATAAACAGCATGATACTGTATACGAATCCGCCTAT
>JAILKC010000143.1 GCA_024694055.1 Lachnospiraceae bacterium
CACGTCGGCATCCTGCTCTATGGCTCCGGACTCTCGTAAGTCTGACATCATAGGACGTTTGTCATTACGTTTCTCAAGATCTCGGTTAAGCTGAGAAAGGGCTATAACGGGAACGTTAAGCTCTCTTGCGAGACCTTTGAGCGAACGGGAGATATCTGATATCTCCTGCTGTCTGCTGTCTGTTTTGCCGCTTCCGGACATAAGCTGCAGGTAGTCGATGATGATAACGTCCAATCCTTTTTCAAGCTTGTGTTTTCTGCATTTGGAACGAAGTTCGGATACCTTGATACCTGATGTATCATCTATTACAAGATTGGAATCACCTATGGTATTGGCGGCTTCTGCGAGCTTGTCCCAGTCGGAATCATCAAGTTTGCCGCTTCTTAACTTCTCACCGGGAATATTGCCTTCGAGTGATATAAGACGGTTGACTAACTGTTCCTTGGGCATCTCCAATGAGAAAATGGCTACGTTCTTATGCTTCTTAAATGCCATGTGCTGAGCAATATTGAGGACAAAAGCAGTCTTACCCATGGAAGGTCTGGCAGCGATCAGAATAAGATCGGAAGGCTGCAGTCCGGCTGTCATGTAATCAAGATCAATGAATCCGGTGGGTATACCTGTGATACTGCCGCCTGCCTTGAATGCTGCTTCTATTCTGTTGACGGTATTAAGGACAACCTTGTCGATAGGCTCGAAGTCTTCGAAACTTCTGCGTTGAACTATCTCAAATACTTTCTTCTCTGTAGAATCAAGTATCTCATCCAAGCTTTCCTTTTCTTCATAGCACTTATTCTCGATATCTCCGGTGGTTCTTATAAGATTACGAAGAGTAGACTTCTCGGCTACAATTCCTGCGTAGTATCTTATATTGGTAGAAGTGGGCACCGAAGCGATGATATCGCGCATATAATCAAGACTGCATACGTCATCCGGTACTTCTTTTTCACGAAGCTTATTCTGTAGTGTGACGATATCAATCTGTTTGCGTTCTTTATTCAGTTCAAGCATTGCATCAAAAATGATGCCATATTGTTTGTTGTAGAAATCTTCGGGACCTATGATCTCGGATGCGATGGTGGTTGCTTCCTGATCTATGAGTATTGAGCCGATGACAGCCTGTTCTGCTTCGGTGCTGACCGGCATGGTCCGTCTGAGTGCTGATTCTTCGGGCATTTATTTCTCCTGAACCTTAACCTTTAATGTACCGGTTACCTGTGGATGAAGCTTTATATCCACATTGTGAACTCCGAAGCTTCTGATGGGCTCCTCAATGAGCAGCTTCTTTTTGTCTATCTCCGCACCATACTTGTCCTTATATGCCGCGGCTATCTCTTTACCTGATACGGAACCGAAAGTCTTGCCGTTCTCACCGGCCTTTATGGTAAGGACTATCTCCTGAGACTTGAGTTCCTCAGCAAATGCCTTGGCTGCGGCGAGTTTTTCTGCCGCCACTTTTTCTTTGTTTGCATTCTGGAGTTTGAGATCGTTTAAATTCTTGCTGTTAGCCTCTACAGCAAGCTTCTTGGGAAGAAGGAAGTTACGTGCGTAGCCATCATTGGCATCTATTATATCTCCCTGTTTGCCTACTGATTTAACATCCTGTAAAAGTATGACTTTCATTATGATAATTCTCCTTCTTCTATCATCTTGTCGATGACTTTCTTGAGTTCGTTCATTCCGTCTTCCACTGACATGCCTTCAAGCTGACATGCAGCTACATTCATATGGCCGCCTCCGCCGAGTCTCTCCATTACGACCTGTACGTTGGCTTCGTCTATGGATCTTGCACTTACATTGATAAGACCCTGATATTCGGTAAATACAAAGCTGGCCTTAATGCCTTTGATGTCGAGCAATTCATTGGCTGCCTGTGCACCGATGATGGTTGGGCTTGATATCTCGGGACCCGGTTCACATTTGGACATGGCGTAGTAGCCTCTGTAAACCTCAGCCTGTCTGATACAGTCTGCTTTGGCCTTGTACTCGTATACATCATCTCTGAAAAGTTTGCGTACCCTTGTCACATCTGCACCGGCACGTCTTAAATACGCAGCGGCCTCAAATGTACGTACACCTGTCTTGGTCATGAAGTTGTTCGTGTCTATCATCATGCCTGAGTACAGGCAGTCAGCCTCATCGGAGGGAATCTTGATGCCATCTGAGATGTACTGGAGAATCTCAGTAACCATCTCACAGGCTGAGGATGCATAAGGCTCAACATATGAAAGCGTAGCATTCTCGATCGTCTCGGTACCCTGTCTGTGATGATCAAGTACGACTATTGATTTGCACATGCGTAAAAGCTCGGGATACTCAGTGATACTCGGCTTATTGACATCGACTATGACAAGGACGGTTCCGCCGCCCGCCAGATCCATGGCCTGTTCGCCGGTAACTATCATATCATCCTCATATTCACCGCCGTTAAAGAGTTCGGCGAGAGGCTGGATGGATGTGGTTACGTCATTAAGTATGATATTGGCCTTACGATCAAGAGTTCTGGCAATACGATATATTCCGACTGCGGCACCGAAACTGTCGACATCTCCGTTACGATGACCCATAACAAGAACTCTGTCTTTGGATGCAATGATCTCACGAAGGGCGTGGGCTTTAACTCTCGCTTTGACGCGGGTATTCTTTTCGACTGACTGGCTCTTGCCACCGTAGTATATGATCTGGTCGCCTGTCTTGACCACTGCCTGATCGCCGCCGCGACCAAGAGCAAGATCGATCGCCGTACGCGCGAATTCATAGTTCTGTGCATATGTAAGTCCGTCAAGTCCCAGACCGATCGATATGGTCATGGCCATTTCATTGCCTATATTGACTGTCTTGACTTCGTCGAGTATATCGAATCGATTCTCCTTGAGAGTCTCAACACTTTTCTTGCGTAATATGATAAGAAATTTGTCTTTTTCAAGTTTCTTGGCGATACCGTCGATGGATGATATATACTTGTTGATCTTACGATCAATAAGCGCGGTCAAAAGGGATCTTCTGACTTCTTCGACACTCTCAAGCGCTTCATCATAATTGTCCATATATAAAAGAGCTATGGCGAGAGACTGATCGTCATTCTCGCGCAGGGCAAGTTTAAGAGCTGTCTCATCGAAAAGGTAGACGGCGATCAGATATCCTTCGTATCCGTCCGCTGCTATGATGTCGCTGTTTGCTGCCATATCCCTGAGGGGAACCTTGTGCAGCTTTACATTGAAGTCCCGTTCCTCAAAATGTATATCATACTGAGCATCGTCTTCTTCGTCGGGAAGCTTATCCGGAGTGAGCTCCGGAAAAATTGTAGTGATTGACTTGCTGTAGCCCTTCTTTTTGTGTACCAGATTCTCAAAGGCTTTATTTGTCCACATGATCCGGCCTGTATCGTCGAGCAATACATAGGGAAGAGCAAGCTCGCGTAAAAGCTTACGCTGTATCTGACCGTATTCTGTGGCAAAACTTACCAGCTCATTCATGATGATGGGCTTGTTCCTGAACATCAGAATGCCGATGATAGACATGTATATCGCGGTAAAACCGGCCATCAACATACCTGCCCTATACTCGATCATCCATACTGCTATGGTAACGAATATCATCAGTATGCCCAGATATAATGATGCCTGAAGATATGTCTTTAGTGTTCCTTTGATCTTAACCCGATTTTTCATAAGGTAAATTATAGCACAATAATATCAAAAAAAAAACTGCGGCAGGTCATGCCGCAGTATAGTGTCGTGATGTCAGATTCCACCAAGAGTCTTAATGGCATCTGTTCTTATGATGTTCTCAAAATGCTCATCGAAGTAGGATTCGGATGCTGAACTTAAACGCTCAAATCTGCCGTACTCGGACAGGATATTGCAGGTCTTGTTGAAACCTTCCTTGGCAGAGCCGGCCATGTTGAGAACAAGCATGTATCTGCCGGTTGAAATGTTGCGATACAGAGAACTCTCGCCTGTATATATGTCCTTTACGATCCTGGCAGGATCTATGATGGATGTCATAGAGTCAAAAGAGAAAATCTTGGTAACGGGAGCCGGATCAGTACTGTGCTGATGAGCTGTGCCGTCTTCTCTGATCTCCGTAACCGATACCGAAACATCCGAAGGCGCGGCACCGATGAGATTGGCTGCTTCCTGTCTTATCTTATTGAAAAGATCGATTATCTCACTCTTACCTGCAACATCATCATTGCTGTCAGGAACATGATCGAGTCCTTCGCTTACCTCTTCTTCATATTCGTATGTATATTCTTCATCGTCATCATCCATAACCGACGGAGCGAATCTTGAAAATCTGGTATCCAACTCCTCGGGATCCTCGACTTTGGTGATGATAAGAACGATACAGTCAGAATTAAGCGGTATGGCTTCTATCATAAGAGGAATATCCTCGGCGTCGAAGCCGAAACTTAACGATGCCTGCTGTATCATATCACGGAAGAGATTCTTGGCCTTCTCCGTACCATAAGCAAGCTCGCTCAACTTAAGTTGTCTGTCTGCCAGATCCGCTCTTGTAAGAGTACAACGAATCTGATGATCATTGACTTTTTCTATCTTCATATTCTGTTGTCCTCCTCTCACTTTTACATGTATTGTAGCAGAATAAGTATCTAAGTCAAGTATATCAGTTTATGAGCACTCAATTTTAAGAATTTTTTTATAAAAGCTGTAGAATTATAAAAAAGTACTTGCGTTTCATGCGTATTGCATTTATAATGTGCCCACAAGAGATCAGTTGGACAATCTATACCGGAAGGAGGGTTGTTCACATCTGATCATATCAGATTGATCTGTGTTTCGGTGTACAACGGAACACATCATAAAAGTGGCATTTCGCCATGTTTTTCACATTTTTACATTTATATATATGGAATAGCCTTACAGGCAACATATCCATATCTACAGCCTATGCGCTGTTTGTATAACGACATTTTGAGACCTTCTGTAAAGTTTTTCGACAAATTATTTCGCAGTTGGGTTAAAAATTCTTAGTATGTCTGACTGATCTCTTAATATATTTATCGGCTGGTTCAGTACTTTTTTGAAGATGAATTATATATCACGATAACCTTTTGGTCTCGATGTGAAGGCCATACTAAATGAAGAAAAAGAAAGGATTATAAAGCGAGGTACCCCCAAGTACTAATAATATGAAAAAGTAATGACTATGCAGATAAAAACTGATATAATAGGGCAGTCTAAGTGATTTGAAAGGAAGTATATAATTGAAAAAGATCATTCCGGCGATCATTGCGATTGCCCTTATTATCATTATACTGGCGGTGGCAGGGGGATCCACGCTGTTTTCTAAATTTTCATACAGCAACGAGCACAGAGATCTTAAGGATTATTATAATCTGACGGCTGAGAACGAAGTTGCGATAGTATTACAGGACGAGATCCTTGACATAAAAGGCAGACTTGCAGAGGGACAGGTATACTTAAGTTATAAGGATATATGTTCGCTTCTTACCGACAGGTTTTATGTGGATGAGAATGACGGTCTGCTGATCTACGCGATGGCAGATGGCCTTCGCATCAACAGAATAGGAGAAAAGGGATATTATCCGAGTGCATCGGTGTCATTCACCGGGGCGGGAGGAGACGGTGTACCCGTATATGAGATAGACGGGGAATTCACTGATACGACTTATCCGGTGACTTTGGAGAAGGACGGGCAGCTCTATATTGCGCTTGAATATGTAAAAGATTTTGCAGATTTTTCATATGAACTGTTTACAGGGCCGAACCGCATACAGCTTAGGACTGAGTGGGGCAGCAAAAAGGTCGTTACGGTTAAGAAAGACAGCGCCGTCAGATACCAGGGAGGTGTCAAGAGCGATATCTTAAGAGAAGTGAAAGACGGAGAGGAACTGACCGTTTTGGAGGAACTCGAAGAATGGGACAAGGTCAAGACTTCGGATGCTCTTATAGGATATATAGAGAAAAAGCATGTATCTGGAATTAAAGATGAATCTGAGCAGGCTGTTACAACCCGTATAGCGGATGAATACACAAGGATACAGAAGAACTATAAGATCAACATGGCATGGCATGCAATATATGCCACCTCGGGTAACGATACATTCGATGATGCCGTAAATGGAACGGGTACAATGAGTATAATAGCGCCCACATGGTTTTCAATATCTTCCAATGATGGAACATACAGGAGCTTCGCAAGTGCAAGTTATGTAAACAAAGCGCATGAGCGCAACATGGAAGTATGGGCAGTACTTGATAATTTTAATGCCGGAGAGATAAGTACATATGAAGTGATGTCTTACTTGGGCAAGCGTCAGATTCTTATAAAGAACCTTATGAGTGAGATTACCGACTACGGAATAGACGGAATCAATCTGGACTTCGAACTGGTTCCCTCCGAGGCAGTTCCCCATTATGTGGAATTCATAAGAGAATTATCCATTGAGTGCCGCAGGGCAGGAATTGTTCTGTCGGTAGACAATTATCCTCCGCAGGGCGGTAATGATTACAATCTGAAGGAGCAAGGGATCTGTGCGGATTATGTGGTTATAATGAGTTACGACGAGCATTGGGGCAGCGGTGGCGTGGCCGGAAGTGTTGCGTCCATAGGTTTCGTGGAGCAGGCCATTCAGATGGTATTAAGTGATGTCAGTGCGGACAAGATCATCAATGGTATTCCTTTCTATACCAGAGTTTGGAAGTCCAAGGGCGGTGATGTTACCAGTGAAGCGCTTGGAATGGGACAGGCTAAAGATTTTATCGCCAAATATGATGTATCGACCGTATGGGACGAGGAAACGTGTCAGAATTACGGCGAAAAGGAAATGAACGGTACACTGTATCAGATCTGGCTTGAGGATGAAGAATCAATAGGAACCAAGCTTAATATAATGAAGAAATACGGTGTCGCGGGTGTGGCCGAATGGCAGCTCGGTATGGAAGATAAGGCGATATGGAGTACCATAGACACCTTTGTTAAAAACTGACGGACAGGAGATACTTAAGCGGATATGAAGTGGACGAAGATCAGGATCAAGACTGTTACCGAAGCAGAAGATATCATTATAAGTGACCTTTATGATATAGGACTTGAAGGTGCGCAGATAGAGGACAAGGTACCGTTATCACCTTTAGAGAAGGAGCAGATGTTTGTAGATATAGCTCCACAGGCTGAGGAGGACGACGGTATTGCCTATCTGAGTTTTTTTGTAGAGAAGAATGATGATACGGATGTAGACGGCATAGTATCGGGAGTCAGGCAGGTACTTAACGATATCAGCTCTTATATGGACATAGGTGAGGGAAGTGTCACTGTGGATGAGACAGAGGACCTGGACTGGATCAATAACTGGAAGCAGTATTTCCATCAATTCTATATAGATGATCTTTTGGTCATTCCCTCATGGGAAAAAGTGTCAGAAGAAGATAAGGACAAAATGATCCTTCATATCGATCCCGGTACGGCTTTTGGCACAGGTATGCATGAGACTACCAAGCTATGCATCAGAGCAATGAAGAGATATCTTAAGCCCGGTGACAGGATACTTGACGTGGGAACGGGAAGTGGCATTCTCTCGATCCTGGCGATCATGTACGGGGCCGGATACTGTGCGGGAACGGATCTTGACCCTTGCACAATAGAGGCAGTGAAAGATAATAAGACTGCCAACAATATAAAAGATGATGCTTTTGATCTTATAATAGGCAATATCATAGATGATGCCGCTACACAGGCGACGGTAAGAGAACGTATCGGAGACAAAGGCGCTGACATAGTGATGGCCAATATACTTGCGCCTGTTCTTATAGCGCTGGCACCGGTGATACCTGATTTCATGCATGAAGGCAGTGTGCTCATTACTTCAGGTATCATAAATGATAAGAAACATGATGTGGCAGCGGCTTTTGAAGCGGCAGGACTAAAGGTTGAAGAGATCAATGATCTTGGCGAATGGAGCAGTGTGGTTGCCAAGAAGATCTGACGGACAGAGGAGTATATGTATCATTTTTTTGTCAGGCCACAGAACATAACTGCAGACAGAGTCGTGATCGATGGAGATGACGTCAATCATATCAAGAATGTCCTTCGTATGAAGCCCGGCGATGAAATAGCGGTAAGTAACGGAACAGACGGCAAAGAATACCGATGCGGTATATTGAGTCTTGGTGAGGTGATAGAGTGTGAACTCAGATTCATAAAAGAGGCGGATACTGAGCTCCCGGTTAGGGTTCATCTGTTTCAGGGGCTTGCCAAGGGCGACAAGATGGAGACCGTGGTTCAGAAAGCCGTAGAACTTGGTGCTTATGAGATCATACCAGTAGCCATGAAGCGAAGTGTAGTCAGATATGACGACAAAAAGTCCAAAGCCAAGACGGCCAGACTTCGTACCATAGCAGAAGCGGCAGCCAAACAGAGCACTCGGGCAGTCATTCCTGACGTCCATGATGTGTTAAGTACCAAAGAGGCAATAGAATATGCGAAGAGTTTTGATAAGATACTGGTCCCATATGAGCTTGAGGGAGTGAGCACGGATGAAGGTGGGGCCATGGACTTTAGGGCGGACGTTTTTGCAAGGACCAAAAGGGTTATGGAAAGCTTAAAGGACGTATCTTCGGTAGGCATATTCATAGGACCGGAAGGTGGTTTTGACTGTGCGGAGATAGAGGCGCTTAAAGCGGCCGGAGCAGATATCATCACTCTCGGAAGAAGGATATTGCGCACTGAGACGGCGGGTATGACTGTGCTTGGCTGGCTTATATATATATTGGAAGCGTAGGACGTATAAGAAAGATAATTATGGAAGTATATCTTGATAATTCGGCGACTACCAAGGCAAGACCGGAAGTGGCTGACATAATTCAAAAAGTGATGCTTGAGGACTATGGTAATCCAAGCAGTATGCATATCAAGGGTGTTGATGCAGAGAGATATGTTAAAGATGCAAAAGACAAAATAGCCGCAACACTTAAATGCAAACCGGATAATATAGTTTTTACATCAGGCGGAACGGAATCCGACAATCTCGCGATCATAGGAAGTGCCGAAGCTAGGCAACGAAGCGGCAAACATATAATAACTACCGTTATAGAACATCCTGCAGTCAAGGAAACATGTGCTTTTCTTGAAAAAAAGGGCTATGAGATCACCTATCTTCCCGTGGATGATGAAGGTGTGGTCAATACGAAGGTATTACGGGATTCCATAAGATCGGATACGATACTCGTGTCGATCATGCATACAAATAACGAGATAGGTTCGATTCAGCCAATTGAGGAAGCAGGCAGGATCGTACATGAGGTAAATCCCGATACATATTTTCATGTGGATGCGGTCCAGGGCTATGGTAAGTGTCGTATCATTCCCAAGAAGTGCGGTATAGATCTTATGTCAGTGAGCGGACATAAGATACACGGACCTAAGGGAATCGGTTTTTTGTATGTAGGCGACAGAGTGAGACTTCTGCCGATAGCGTTCGGCGGAGGCCAGCAGAAGGGACTGAGATCGGGTACGGAGAATGTACCGGGTATAGCCGGACTTGCCAAAGCTGCAGAACTTATATATAAATCCCTTGATGATGACACTGCGAGATTATATGAATTACGAAAGAGAATGACAGACAGGATATCTGTCATGGAAGGCGTGACTGTCAATGGAAGTAAGGATCATGCGGCGCCTCATATAGTAAGTATCTCAATAGCAGACGTCAGGGCAGAGGTCATGCTGCATGCGCTTGAGGCGAAGGGAGTGTATGTGTCTTCGGGAAGCGCCTGTGCATCCAATAAACCTGCTGTTTCGGCCACGCTTAAAGCCATAGGACTCAAGGAATCGCTTCTTGATTCCACGATCCGAATAAGTATGTCGGTTCATACCACGCAGGAAGAGATAGATTATGCGATGGACTGCATTGAAGAACTTGTGCCCAAACTTAGGAAATATACGAGAAAATAGTCCGCATTCGGCAGATATTCAGAGGATAAACAGTCATGGAATACACATCATTTTTGATAAAATACGGTGAGATAGGTGTCAAGGGCAAGAACAGGTATCTCTTTGAGAATGCCCTTGTGAAGCAGATCAAATATGCGCTTAAGAGATGTGAGGGTGAATTTAATGTACACAAGGCAGAGGGAAGGGTGTATGTGGATGCGCTCTCTGACTTTGATTACGATGAGACGGTAGAAAGACTTAAGTCGGTGTTCGGTATAAGCGGAATATGTCCGGTCACTTTTTCCGAGGACGAAGGTTTTGATAAGCTTAAGGCGTTCGTAGTCGAATACATGAATAAGGTATACGGCAATATCACGGATGGAATGACGTTTAAGGTACATGCCAGACGTTCCAACAAAAGATATCCCTATGACAGTATGGAGATCAATGCGCTTTTAGGTGAAGCCATACTTGGTGCGATCCCTGCACTTAAGGTGGATGTGCATGATCCGGATATCATATTATATGTAGAGATAAGAGAAAAGATATATGTGTATTCCGAGATCATACCGGGGCCGGGAGGAATGCCGGTCGGTACAGGTGGCAAGGCTATGCTGCTTTTGTCAGGCGGAATTGACTCGCCTGTAGCGGGATATATGATAGCCAAGAGAGGTGTCAAGATAGACGCGGTCTACTTCCATGCTCCGCCGTATACTTCGGAAAGAGCCAAGCAGAAGGTGATAGATCTGGCCAGGATCGTATCCGAATATACGGGTCCAATCTACCTTCACATAATCAATTTTACGGATATTCAGCTGGCGATATATGAGAAATGTCCGCAGGATGAACTTACTATCATCATGCGAAGATATATGATGAGGATAGCAGAGACTTTGGCTAAACAGACGGAGTGTCTGGGACTGATCACCGGAGAGAGTATAGGACAGGTGGCGAGTCAGACCTTGGCTTCGTTGGCCGTTACGAATGAAGTATGTACGTTGCCGGTGTTCAGGCCGTGTATAGGAATGGATAAGCTTGAGATAGTGTCCATATCCGAAAAGATCGGAACCTACGAAACTTCGATCCTGCCGTATGAGGATTGCTGTACCATATTTGTTGCCAAGCATCCTGTCACGAAGCCGAGCTTGGAGATCATAGCCAAACATGAGCACAATCTTGATGAGGTGATAGATGAACTTGTGAAAGAGGCACTTGATAAAGAAGAAGTGATCGTAGTTAGCGCAGAATGAAAGGAGCAGGCATAAAGCCTGCTCCTTAAAGAATTCATAATGTAGGGATATATTAAACTACGTAAGGCTTAAGTATATCCAATACTGAATCGATATTCTCCTCTGCATGGATATTCAGGTCTATGGGCTTAGAAAGATCCAAGCTGAAGATACCCATGATAGACTTGGCATCTATTACGTATCTGCCTGAAACCAGGTCAAAGTCATAATCAAACTTTGTAATGTCATTAACAAATGACTTTACCTTATCGATTGAGTTAAGTGAAATCTTTACTGTCTTCATAAATATATACCTCCTTAATTATTCATACCTTCGTTATATTATAGTAAATAACGCAGGGATAAAAGTCAACTGAAAAAACAGACAAAAAAATCGGAGATATTGATGAAAACTGTGTCATTCCACAATCTCGGCTGCAAGGTCAATTCGTACGAGATGGAAGTTATGCAACAAAATTTCATAAAATCAGGTTACACTATTGTGCCATTTGACAGTAAAGCAGATGTATGTGTGATAAATACGTGCACCGTTACCAATATTGCCGACAGAAAATCAAGGCAGATGCTCCATAGAGCAAGGAAACTCAATCCCAAGGCCGTGCTTGTGGCAGTGGGATGTTATGTGCAGTCGCTTGCACAGAATGATAAAACAGGCCGTCATGACCTGTATATGCTTAAGGATGAAGGTATAGATCTGTGTATAGGCAATGACAGAAAGAACATGATAGTGGAAGTGGTGGAAGGTTATATTGCGGCAGGCAAAAATGCAGGTTGCGACAGAACACTTAACCTTACTGATACGGTCACGGACATGAAAAATGTATGCACCTATGAGGATATGCAACTTGAAAGTACGGTGGAACATGTGCGTGCTTACATAAAGATCCAGGACGGATGTGATCAGTTCTGTACATATTGTGCCATACCGTATGTAAGAGGAAGAGTACGAAGCCGTGATGTGCAGAGCGTGATAAAAGAGATAGAGGGCTTGGTAAAAAATGGATACAGGGAGTTTGTTCTGACCGGAATACACGTAAGTTCATACGGAATCAATCACAGCGAGGGTGATAAGCCCTATAATGTGCTTACACAGGATGCCGACTATACCAATCATGCATTGCTTGATCTCATAGACAGGATATCTGCCATAGACGGAGTGGAGAGGATCAGATTAAGCTCGCTTGAACCAAGAGTGATCACTGATGAATTCTTAAAACACATAAGCAGTAATGCCAAGATATGTCCGCATTTTCACCTAAGCCTCCAAAGCGGATGTGATGACACCTTAAAGAGAATGAACCGCAGATACACGACGGATGAGTATTTAAAGAAGGTCAGTCTTGTAAGGAAGTATTATGATTCTCCGGCTGTTACCACTGATATCATCACAGGCTTTCCCGGAGAGGATGAGGAAGAGTTCGCCCGGACCGTGGAGTTTGTTAAGAGAGTGGGCTTCTATGAGACCCATATTTTCAAATATTCAAAAAGAAAGGGCACTGTGGCAGCAGGCCTTCCGAAACAGAATACGGAAGCTGTCAAGCAGTCAAGGAGCGCGGTTTTGGCGGATATCAATGAGCGTAACGGTCTGGCATACAGAAAAGCTCATATTGATAAGAAGATACGCGTTCTTATAGAAGAGGCAAAGGAGATCAAAGGTGTAACGTACATGGTCGGATATACGGATGACTATGTGATGGCTGCTTTTAGGGAGGACATAAAGCCGGGAGAGATCGTGACGGGTACAGCGGTCGATATGATAGATGAACAGACGCTTTTGGCAAGGCCTGCGCAGTAGCGGTTAGTCTTGAATAATAACGTGTTTTAGAGTAATATTATGAAGAAGTAGCATTTTGGCTATCGGAATCAGTGTGAAAAAGAGGACCAGTATGCAGGAATTAGGCAATACACAGTTTTTCAAAGTGGCAGTGGAAAAGGAGATCAGTGTCAAAAGTGTGCTTAAGCATGTATTTGATGCGATGACCGAGAAGGGATATAATCCCGTCAATCAGATCGTGGGATACATTATGTCGGGAGATCCTACATATATCACCAGCCATAACGGAGCAAGAAGCATGATCATGAAGGTTGAACGCGACGAGCTTGTGGAAGAACTGTTAAAGGATTATATAGCTAATAATAATTGGGGTTGAGAATTTGGAACAGAAGAGGATCATGGGACTTGACTTCGGTTCCAAGACATGCGGAGTGGCACTTAGTGACCCTTTATGCATTACCGCGCAGAGTTTGGAGACTATCAAAAGAGACGGTGCGAATAAACTTCGCAGGACATACGCAAGACTTGAGGAGATCGTGGATGAGTATGGAGTATCTGAGATTGTCGTGGGTCTGCCCAAGCATATGAATGCAGATGAAGGTGACAGAGCAGAACTTACAAGGGAATTCGCAGAGAAACTTTCTGCCAGGACCGGACTTAATGTAGTCATGTGGGATGAGAGACTGACAACCGTGGCGGCGGAACGCGTACTGCAGGAATCAGGTGTCAGAAGAGAGAACCGCAAGGATTATATAGACAGTATTGCAGCCACGCTTATTCTTCAGGGATATCTTGATTATCTTAAGAATCGTCAGGTGGGCAATGATGAGAAGTGATACACCCGATATTGGCAGGGTGTCGAGGTGACTGATATGAAACTTGAGAAAATTACTTTTTGCCCGGACGGAGATGAGCCGGTAGAATTTTTTGTGTTGGAACAGACCCGGATATCGGGAACAGATTATATTCTGGTGACTGATTTTGAAGAAGGCGATGGAGAGGCTCTTATCCTTAAGGATATGTCAGCAGCGGATGAGCCCGAGAGCAGATATGCCATCGTGGATGACGACACCGAGCTTAAAGCAGTAGCGGGTGTCTTTGAAGGCCTGTTGGAGGATGTAAAGTTTGTATAGTGATAGAGGTGCATCCAAGCTTAAGATCATTCCTTTGGGAGGCTTGGAACAGATAGGTATGAACATTACTGTCTTTGAATATGAAGACAGTATTATTATAGTGGACTGCGGTCTCAGTTTTCCGGATGATGATATGTTGGGTATAGATCTGGTCATTCCGGACGTAACATACCTTGAAGACAATATAGACAAAGTTAAAGGATTTATCATCACTCACGGTCATGAGGACCATATCGGTGCGTTACCGTATGTTCTTCGCCGTGTTAATGTACCTGTCTATGCGACCAGGCTTACAATGGGGCTTATCGAGCATAAGCTTACGGAGCACGATCTGCAGGACAGCGTCAGACGAAAAGTGATCAAATTCGGACAATCTGTCAATCTCGGTGAGTTCAGGATCGAGTTTATCAAGACCAATCACAGTATAGTGGATGCAGCTGCGCTGGCCATATATTCGCCGGCAGGTATTGTAGTACACACAGGAGATTTCAAAGTAGACTACACACCGGTATTCGGTGATGCGATAGATCTGCAGAGATTTGCCGAGATTGGTCATAAGGGCGTGCTCGCACTAATGTGCGACAGTACCAATGCCGAAAGACCCGGTTTTACACAGTCGGAGAAGACTGTGGGAAGGACTTTTGATTCCATATTTACAGAGCATACGGACAGGCGGATCATCATAGCGACGTTTGCTTCAAATGTGGACCGAGTGCAGCAGATTATTAATTCAGCATTTAAGTTCGGACGCAAAGTTGTGATCGAGGGACGCAGTATGAACTATATCATGGAGACTGCGCAGAACCTCGATTGTATCAGTGTTCCGGACAATACACTGATCCCGATAGAGCAGCTTAAAGATTATCCTTTGGAGAAGACTGTTATCATCACTACGGGATCTCAGGGAGAGAGTATGGCTGCCTTAAGCCGTATGGCATCCGACAGTCACAGAAAGATATCGATCACACCAAATGATCTTATTATTTTCTCTTCTCATCCGATACCCGGTAATGAGAAGCCTGTTACAAGGATTATCAATGCATTACTGTCCAAGGGTGCAGAGGTTATCTTCCAGGACGCACATGTATCAGGACATGCCTGCCAGGAGGAGATCAAGCTTATCTATACGCTTGTTCGCCCCAAGTATGCGATACCTGTTCATGGAGAATACAAGCATCTTATGGCGCAGGCAAGACTGGCTGAAGAACTTGGGATACCTCATGAAGATATATTCATATTAAACAGCGGCGATGTACTTGAACTCAATGGAGAAGGCGCAGAAGTTACGGGCAAGGTTCCTGTAGGTGATGTACTCGTTGACGGACTTGGAATAGGAGACGTGGGTACAGCTGTATTAAGAGACAGACAGTCTCTGTCGGAGAATGGTATCATTATGGCTGTAATGGCCATAGAAGGCGGATCTGGCATGTTGGTATCCGGCCCGGAGATCGTGACCAGAGGATTCATATATGTCAAAGAATCCGATGACATGATGGATGAGATGAGGGAACTGTCTTTTGAAGCCTTGGAAGATCAGATAGACAGAGGAGTTAAGGATTTTAATAAGCTCAGAAGTTCAGTGCGTGATGCGTTGAGTGATTATGTATGGAAGAAGACCAATAGAAGACCCATGATCATGGCGGTAATATTGGAGGTCTGACGGTATAATGAACAGTTCGAATACAAAAGAGATAATATTGTCGGTTTTTTCCGTGGCACTTAAAGTGGTAGTTATAGTGATAGCCGCCATGTTCATATACAAATACGCGGCCATAGGATATGACTACGGATACAGGATATTTGGTGAGAAGCCGGTATCGTCGGGAGAGGGAAGAGATGTCTCTGTTACGGTAGGCCCTGACATGAGTGTTCGTGAGATAGGGCAGTTGCTAGAGAATAAGGGGCTTATCAGAGATGCCAATCTTTTCTTTATACAGGAGAGACTGTCTGAGCATCATGGCAAGATCGAACCGGGTGAATACACCCTGAGCACAGCGATGACAGTTGAGCAGATGATCACAGCCATGGCCTCTGATACTGCAGAGTCAGAGGAAGATACGGATACAGGCAATGATGTGCTTCCGACGACAGAGGACGATCTGTTTATGGAGGGTGATTCAATAACAGATGATATAATACCGAATTCCGGTGAAGATATGGAGCTGTCCGAAGATGAGGATTCTTCGGTAGGAGAAGTGTCAGAGTGATAGTCGAAGAGAGAATGACCACTTTTATAAACTCTTTGGATGAAGGGTTGCCCGAGTGGCTTTTAGAACTTGAGAAGGAAGCAGTTGCGGATTATGTACCCATAGTACGTAAGGATATGCAGGCTTTCCTTAAATATATGATGTACAGGTGCAAGCCTGAAAGGATATTGGAAGTTGGAACGGCTATAGGCTTCTCGGCTCTGCTCATGAGCGAGTATGCGCCGCAGGCTCATATCACTACAATTGAGAATTATGATAAGCGTATACCAATAGCAAAGGAGAATTTCAAACGTTTTGGCAGATATGAGCGTATAGAACTGGTGGAAGGCGATGCACTCAAGATCCTTCCTAAGTTAAAAGGAAGATATGATTTTATCTTCATGGATGCTGCCAAGGGTCAGTATATTAATTATCTGCCGGATATCCTAAGGCTTATGGATGAAGGAGCAACACTCGTATCCGATAATGTCCTGCAGGATGGTGATATAATAGAATCCAAGTATGCGGTGGTGAGAAGAGACCGCACTATTCATACGCGGATGAGAGATTACCTGTATGAGCTTAAGCATCATGAGAACTTGATGACGGTCATACTGCCGGTCGGAGACGGGATCACGGTGAGCATTAAGAAATAAGCATAAGTACCTGTACAGTGCCGGATGTTAGAATACACAATGATATGAGGAGCATAAAATGTCTGATCTGAGCAAATCTTTTGAAAACAATGAGCGCATCGATGTGGAGGAACTGTTCGGAAACAACGTATTCTCTTTGGGTGTTATGAGAGAGCGTCTTCCCGAGAGCGTCTTTACTGAGATAGAGACTGTCATTGAGCATGGAGGAGAACTGTCGCTTGCCACTGCCGATATTGTGGCCCGAGCCATGAAGGAATGGGCTATAGAAAAGGGAGCGACACATTATACTCACTGGTTCCAGCCTCTTACGGGCATTACGGCAGAGAAACATGATTCATTTGTGTCACATCCGGACAGAGAAGGTCGGATGCTTATGGATTTCAGAGGCAAGGAGCTTATCAAGGGTGAGCCGGATGCATCTTCATTTCCTTCGGGTGGATTAAGGGCTACATTTGAAGCCAGAGGCTATACAGCGTGGGATCTTACATCTCCCGCGTTTATCAAGGAAACGGCTACCGGCCCGACCTTATGTATTCCTACGGCATTTTGTTCATATACTGGAGAAGCTTTGGATAAAAAGACTCCCCTTTTGCGTTCGCTTGAAGCACTTAGCACTCAGGCACTCAGGATCGTCCGCCTTTTCGGCAATACCGAAGCCACGAGTGTCAATGCGTCTGTTGGAGCTGAGCAGGAATATTTCCTTGTAGACCAGGCCAAGGCCTTGAAAAGAGAGGATCTTATCTTTACCGGAAGGACTCTTTTCGGTTCACCTGCGCCTAAGGGACAGGAACTTGATGATCATTACTTCGGCGTAATAAGAGAACGTATCGGTGCATTCATGCATGATGTCAATATAGAGCTCTGGAAACTTGGTGTTACTGCCAAGACGCAGCACAATGAGGCAGCTCCGGCTCAGCATGAGATCGCACCCATATATGAATCTGCCAATATCGCGGTAGACCACAATCAGCTTGTAATGGAGACTCTTAAGAGAGTGGCAGGCAAGCATGGACTTCGCTGCCTGTTGCATGAGAAGCCTTTTGCAGGAGTAAACGGTTCGGGCAAGCATAATAACTGGTCTATTACTACAGATAACGGTATCAACCTTCTTGAACCGGGTGAGAGTCCCAATGAAAATGTTCAGTTCCTTTTGGTACTGGCCTGTATCATGAAAGCTGTGGACACGCATGCGGATCTTTTGAGACAGAGTGCATCCAATGTCGGCAACGATCACAGATTGGGAGGATTCGAGGCACCTCCGGCTATTATTTCGATGTTCCTTGGCGAGCAGCTTGAGGATGTGGTGCGTCAGCTCGTGGAGACCGGTAAGGTTTCAAATATCAAAGAAGGCGGCACCCTGCAGACAGGCGTTTCTACGCTTCCCGATTTTGAGATAGATGCTACGGATCGTAACAGAACATCGCCCTTTGCATTTACCGGTAATAAATTTGAGTTCCGTATGGTGGGAAGTGAGGATTCGATAGGAAGTCCCAATACCACCCTTAATGCCATAGTTGCCGAGGCCTTCTGCGAAGCGGCAGATCGTCTTGAGGCGGCAGAAGATTTTGATCTTGCAGTTCATGATCTGATCAAGGAGTATATGACCAAGCATCAGCGCATCATATTTAACGGCGACGGATATTCTCCTGAATGGGTAGAGGAGGCAGCCAGACGCGGACTGCCCAATATTCCGTCCATGGTAGAGGCGGTGGGTACACTTGTCACGGACAAATCCATAAAACTGTTTGAGAAGTTCGGTATATTTACCCGCAGTGAGCTTGAATCCCGTGCGGAGATACTGTATGAGACATATGCCAAGGCTATTAATATAGAGGCGCTTACAATGGTGGACATGGCCAATAAGCAGCTTGTGCCCGCGGTGATCAGATTCTCAGGCAAACTTGCCGATACTGTCAATGCCACTGTGGCAGCAGGCGGTGATGCAACGGTTGCTTCAGATCTGCTTAAGCGTGTAACGGGATTGCTTACCAAGATGCAGGAAGCAAGAGTCAATCTCTCTATCATAGAAAAGGAAGGTTCGGCGATGGAACGCGGCAGACAGCAGGCATTCTACTACAGGGAAAAAGTTGTACCCGCCATGGAAGAACTGCGTAAACCGGCCGATGAATTGGAGCGTATCGTAGATAAGTCATACTGGCCTTTCCCGACATACGCTGACCTGATGTTTGAAGTATAAAAAAGGTCTTGCATTTTACGTAGAATTGAGTTAATATAAGCAGGTGCTTGCAACAAAGGCAGGTATTTGCTTAATATAGCGCTATCGCCAAACGGTAAGGCAACGGACTCTGACTCCGTCATTTCTTGGTTCGAATCCAAGTAGCGCTGCTTAAAAAACCAGTGAGATTTCACTGGTTTTTTGTTGCCGGGTTTATATTTGGCCGTTTATGAACCTGCCGGTTATATCCATAATATTACGCAGGTTTATAAGATTCTGATCTATATCATCGCATTCGAGCGAATGATTGCATAATGGATAGGAATGCAATTCTATTTTCTGTTGGGCGGCGAGCTTTTTAACCAGATCAACATTCGACCAAGGGTCGTCGTCTCCGATAAACGCTATTGCACCATGTGTTCCCGAGGAAAATGTTGCCTCAACAGGCGTATACCAGATCTGTCTTGCATTGATCCCGCAAGCGGTTGCGTACCTGGTAAGTACTACTGTACCGATGCTTTTGCCAATGAACAGTACATCATCATAATCGGAGAAGACAATATCGTCCAGCTGTTCTTTGGTCTGCATAAATGCAAGCGCAGCCGCTTTTTTCATCATTTCGAGATTGCCCATTATCTTCTGCGGCATGTCGTGGTATTCGATATAGCGTGTTTCGTAGCCTGAATTTTGTGCAATTCTGGAGGAATAGTATAAAAGCGGTTTATCCTTGTGATAACCTATTCCCGGGAATACTACAGCAAGTTTCATGATGATCCTCCATGCCTATTTTTCTAAAGGTACCCTTCTGTAGGAGCGATGGCCGTATTCGTCGTATTCAAGTATCATTTCGTATTGATCACTCGAAGAATCATTGCCATTCTCGGCCTCCTTGGAGTATTTGATCACGGCCTCATGAAGCTTTTCGGCAGATATGGGAAAATCAAGGCGACTTAACATCTCTTCCTCGGAATAACCGAGCTCCATCAGATGTCGGATCGCTGCCCCGCAGGCCATATCAAATGTAAAATCTTTAAGCGCATCTTTTAAATATTCACCCATAATCTGATTATGCTCTTAGGCGAATGTTCAGTCAAGATATGCTGACCGCTGTGCTTGACAATAGCGGTCTGTTCACCATATAATGACTAAAAAAATAAAAATGGTCAGAAAGATTGTTTGCAGGAATATGGCCAGATACTATGGAGAGATATATGAAAAACAAGTCAATATACAAATCCGAAGAAGGCAAAAAGCAGATACTCGATCTGTATGATGCACAGCTTAAAAGACTGAACATACCATATAAGGATCTTTATGTTGATACATCTTTCGGAAAGACTCACCTTATAGAAACGGGTAATCCTAAGGGGGAACTGCTGCTTGTTTTTCATGGCGGCAATGCCACATCGGCATATAACCTTTTATCTTGCGGATTCTTATTTGATGACTTCCATATATATGCACTTGATACCATCGGACATCCGGGAAAGAGTGCTGAGAACAGCTTAAGTTCATCAGGATACGATTACGGCAAGTGGACAGGAGAAGTCATTGAGGCACTGGGATTTGATAAGATATCTCTTTTCGGAGGATCCTTTGGAGGCGGTGTGATCGCCAAGACCATGTGCGCGGTGCCTGACAGGATAAAGAAGGTATTCATGATCATACCGTCCGGAATAAAAAATGCACCGGGTATTAAGAGCATCTCCATGCTTTTTCCCATGATCATGTATTGGACGACCGGTAAAGAAGAGTGGCTTAAAAGGACATTTATGCCGTTAGCTCCCGCGGGCGGTACGATAACCGATGACATGTATGAGACTGCAAAGCTAAGCATAGAATATACTAAAGTAAAGACAGCTATGCCGAGCAATGTAAGTGCATCATTGATGAAAAAGTGTAAGGCTCCCACGCTTGTCATGGCTGCGGAGCTTGATATACTTTTCCCGGCCAAGGGAGTTTTAAAAAGAGCAAAGAAGATCATACCGAACTGCGAGACATATCTGTTAGAAAACAGAGGTCATGTGCATGATCTGACGGAAGAAGAAAAGCAGATGATCGTCGAATTTTTAAAAGAGGAAAAGAGGTAATATATGCCAAAGATATATACGGATGACGAAAGAGCGGATATACGTACAAGACTTAAAAAAGAAGCCAATATTCTCATGCAGAAAAAAGGTGTGAAGAAGACTACGGTGGATGAGCTGGTTCGTAGGGCGGGAATACCCAAGGGAACTTTTTATCTGTTTTATCCGTCAAAGGAGATGCTTCTTTTTGACTGTGCGCAGGACTTTCATGAGCAGGTGGATGAGTATCTGACGGAAGGCATGAAGAGCATCGTATGCAAGTATAAGATAGATGTCGATAAAAAGGACGCGCTTTCAGGATATGTGGATGAGATTACGGATGTGATCATCGGGGCGATGAAGATTGTACAGAATTCGTGCCTGAAAGTACTTCTTGAACCGGAGGCCATGAAGCTTATCCTGGATAAACTGCCTAAGGACGTTTTGGAAAAACACAGAAAGCAGGATAATGATTCCGAAAATGGTATGTTTAAGGAACTGATATCAGGCAGGGGAATGGATATTGAAGAGATAACAGGTGCTTTTACAATGGTGATCTTCGGCTCCATGTACAGGCAGGTGATTGGGCAAGAGAATATGGAAGCCGCAACAAGATATCTGGTAAAAGGTCTTGTGATACAGATATTCGGGTGAGAAACTTCCTTCTCCTGAGATCATTGAAGAAGTCTGTCGTTTGTTCTGACAGCTTCAACCGGGGTGATGGTGGGAAAAATCCGTTGTCATACATAAAACGCGGTGATATCATAGAATAAGCGTGAAAACGCGTGATATAACAGAGTACAACTATGGAGAGACAGAGTATGAAAAAGACACACATAATTTTATTGGCAACTGTGGCAATGTTAATGTTACTTGTCGGATGCGGTCATGAACATGATTTTCAGCCGGTAAGCTGCGATGCTCCTTTGACATGTACGATATGTGGCAAGACGCAGGGAGATGCCGTGGGACATGATTATGCAGAGGCGACCTGCACAGAACCCAAGACCTGTGTAAGATGCGGGATCACGGAAGGAGAAGCTCTTGGACATGACTATGCAGAGGCTACATGTACAGAGCCCAAGACATGTAAAAGATGTGGAGATAAGCAGGGTGAGGCTTTGGGACATAGATTATCCGAGGCGAATTATCAGGATGCACCGACATGTTCTGTCTGCGGAGCCACTGAAGGCAATCCTTTGACTGCGGGATTTGAGGAACATGGTCTTAAGATCAATGCCGAGTTTGATAAGGATATACCGTACATCACCGACACCTATGAAAACAGTAAGCTACAGACGACAGCTACAGTTCGATACACTGATTTTAAGGTATTCAAGGGCGATGACAGATTACCGGAAAAGGATGGATATATCTGGATATCTGTACATGCAGACGTTGACTATACGGATGATGCTGCATGGGATTATGGATATATGACGGGAGAATGTATTGAAGATTATTACGATATAGAAGGACATGATAAGTCTGTTGTGTATTATGAGAAAAAAGACATTCCGGAAGAATATAAGGATTTCTCTGACTACATGACCTACACGACCTACACGGTAAATTTCCATGGAAAAGATTATGACTGCGAAAGACTTTATGCAGCAGATGAAGGAAATGGCTGGATCGCAGAAAAACATGCACGTTATGGATTCACATATTGCTTCCACATTCCCGAAGGATATGACGGAACGGTTCTTGGCTTCTATCATAAAAAACTTGACCATCCATGGGAAGAAGGAATGTATATTTATGACATGGCAGACGAAGATACGATCTTTATAAGACTTGATCCGGAACTGGCAGGCAGGGTGTAAATATATGAAACGACCAGAATTACTTGTGCCGGCAGGCAGTCTCGAAGTGTTTAAGGAAGCGGTGTATTACGGCGCAGATGCTGTATATATAGGCGGAGAAGTGTTCGGACTCAGAGCAAAGGCCAAGAATTTTTCGCATGAAGAGATGAAAGAGGCGGTTGCTTTTGCCCACGAACGCGGAGTAAAAGTGCATGTGACCGTCAATATACTGGCACATGATAAAGATCTGACGGAAGCAAGAGAGTACCTTGAAGAACTGCGTGAGATAGGTCCGGATGCACTTATCATTGCTGATCCCGGCATATTTACTCTTGCCAAAGAGATATGTCCGGATATAGAAAGGCATATATCCACACAGGCCAATAATACCAATTATATGACTTATCGTTTCTGGTATGAACAGGGTGCAAAAAGAGTGGTATCTGCAAGAGAGTTGTCTCTTGAGGAGATTGCGGAGATCAGGAAAAACATACCGGAGGATATGGAGATAGAGAGCTTCATACACGGGGCAATGTGCATATCATATTCCGGACGATGCCTGTTGAGCAACTATTTTACCGGCAGGGATGCCAATCACGGGGAATGTACTCATCCGTGTCGCTGGAAATACGCAGTGGTCGAAGAACAGCGCCCCGGTGAATATCTGCCGGTTTATGAGAATGAGCGAGGCACGTATATATTCAACAGTAAAGATCTGTGTATGATAGAGCACATTCCGGAGCTGATTGAAGCGGGTATAGACTCTTTCAAGATAGAGGGTCGGATGAAGACGGCTCTTTATGTGGCGACGGTTGCGAGGACCTACCGTAAGGCGATAGACGATTACCTTGAGGCACCTGAACTTTATGAATCAAAGCTTGACTGGTACCGTGCGGAGATATCCAAGTGCACATACAGAGACTTCACTACGGGCTTTTATTTTGGTAAGCCCTCAGAAGAAGCTCAGGTATACGGAACCAACACATATATCAATGAATACACATATCTTGGAATAGTGTATGAGACTAAGGATTCGAACATTGTAAGGATCGAACAGCGTAATAAGTTCTGCGAGGGAGACAGGATTGAGATCATGAAGCCGGATGGTCGCAATATTGAGACTGTAGTCAGATCCATATGTACGGCCGAAGGCGAAAGAGTAGAATCGGCACCGCATCCCAAGCAGGTATTGTATGTGGAACTTACACAGGAGGCTGAGGTCGGGGATATCTTAAGATGTCCCTCGGTAAGTGTGCAAAAGAAAGAGACTGACATATAAGTTATGTCAACCGAAAGGAAATACAAATGGCATTATCATCATACGAAGAAGAATTGAAGGAACTGGGGGAAAAGCAGGTATACTCCGAAGAGATATTTAATGGTCTGGTTCTGCATGTAAAAAATGATACAGTGAGCCTTCCCAACGGCAATACGGCTACCAGGGAACTGATAAGACATATCGGTGCGGTATGTGTGGTTCCGGTAACTGATGACGGTAAAGTGATAATGGAAAGACAGTTCCGCTATCCCATAGACTCTGTCATAACCGAGATACCCGCGGGTAAACTGGACAGCAAAGATGAAGACAGATTGGATGCCGTTAAGAGAGAACTTCGCGAAGAGACGGGATATGAGGCGGCAGAATGGACGGATATGGGAATCTATTATCCGGCACCTGCCTACAGTGATGAAAAGATCACCATGTATCTTGCCACAGGGCTTACAAAGGGAGAACGGGATCTTGACGAAGATGAATTTCTTAATATAGTACAGATACCCATCACAGAGCTTAAGGATGATATTTTATCCGGAAAGATCACGGACGGAAAGACACAGGTGGCCATACTCAAAGCCATCCATTTTTTGGAGCAGTAAGAAGATAAGGTTATTTGACGGACAGGTGTTAGAGGGGAATTAAGAGTATGGTTACGATCAAGGACATTGCCAAAGAGTGTAACGTATCAATCGCTACCGTATCCAATGTGGTAAACGGCAAGAATAAGGTCGGAGCGCAGACACAGAAGAGGATACTTGAGGCAATAGAAAAATACGGATATAAGCCGAATCTTGTTGCCAAGGGATTAAGGAGCAAGAGATCCGGAGTGATCGGTATCATAGTGGAGGATATGGCGCAGTTTACGACGCCTGATATAGTAGAGGGCATCATGCATCGAATAGAGGATTACGGTTACAAGTCGGTACTTGTGAATCTGAGATTCTATTCAAGATGGTCTGATACCTGGTTTAATGACGAATCCATGCTTGAATCCACCATAAAACAGTCACTTTCCGAGATAAGTTCCATGCAGGCTGACGGACTTATATATGTGGCGGTTCATGGCAGAAATGTGACCAAGATACCGGAAGATATAGGTATTCCTGCAGTGATGACATATGCCTATGAACAGAATCCTCAGGTTCCGTCGGTGGTAATAGATGATGAATTGTCCGCATATACGGCGATGAAATATCTGCTGGAAAAGGGCCACAGAGAGATTGCCATAATAGGTGGAAGAACTGACAATCTGCATACGCAGCTAAGACTTAAAGGTGCTGTAAGAGCTTTGGATGAATACGGTGTGACCGTTCCGGATGACAGGCTTTTCTATGTAAAATGGAACAGGGATGACGGATATAAAGCGGCTGAGGAACTCTTTGGCAGAGATAAGAAAGTGACAGCAGTTTTCTGTATGACTGACAGGATGGCCGGTGGTGTATATCAGTATCTTTATGATAATGGTAGGGTGGTCGGCGGAGATTGCTCTGTGATCGGGTACGATGGTCAGAGTATCTCGGATTATTTTATTCCGGGACTTACTACCATGGCACTTCCGCTTGACAGGATAGGCGATTGTGCAGCAAGACTTCTTATGGAAAAATTGGAGGGGATTCAGAGCGGTATAGAGCTTAAAGACAATATCCTGGCCATACCATGCGAATTCGTGGAAAGGGAATCGGTCAGGGACTTAAATGCTGACAAAGGATGATATTACGTACGGTGCGTGATCTGTGATATCACAGACCTGATAATTCAATAAGCAATATATATATTACGGCTGATATAACTCCGATGATCAGAGGAAATGTCCACACGGAACGGCGGGTACGCTCGTATTCTCTGTTGGCAAGGATCAAGCGCAGAGGGTTGTATCGGCCTTCGTTTTTAGCGATCCACGATATAATAGCACCCGCTATTATAATGCAGAATACGGAAATAACTGCATATATAGGTATGACCGGATACATGGATTCAGAGAGGAAATCTTCATTTTCAAGATATTCTTCAAAGAACCCGTTGTTAAAATGCTCGGTTACGAACATTCCTATAACTGAACGAGCGTTGATGATGAAATGTACCATGATAGCCGGCCATATGCTTCCTGCGGCTTCGGTTAACAGTGCTAAAGTGATTCCTATTATGAATGTATAGCAAAACTGGTTGAAGTTTAAGTGCATGAGTCCGAACAGCAAGGCTGATATGATTGTTGCACCAAGTGGTCTGCAGTCTTTTCTGAATCCGCCGTATACCAATCCTCTGTATGCGAATTCCTCAATAAAAGCCGGAATGACCGCGCTGAAAAAGACGGAAGGAATGACGGGCAATGATAATATGTCCGAGGACATATCCAACATGGTGTTGTCCACAAATATAAGAGAGATCGCGTTGGATAGGATAATGATCGGAGTGATTGCGGCAACGTACAGCAGAGTCATGAGAAGGGTCGATACCTTTATTTCTCTGAACATGAATCTGTCGGCAAGAGAGATGGGCTTATAGTCCTCTACGGTATTCTTTCTGTGTTCGCGAATGATGATCCATATTCCCATGATGAGTAACGCCGGAATTATGATCATGGATTCGGACACAACCGTATTGACGGTCAGATTGTCCACAATCCCTTCAATGATCGATGTCGGAAACAATCCAAAACTCCATGCAGCTATCATATATATAAAGAAAAATATACCGGCCAGATTCCGGTCTATGGGAGCAAGTGCTCTTTTTTGGTACTCAGACATATATCTCCTGACTTACATGAATAATGTGTATTATCTGTTCTTATCCTGCAAAAGTATAATCTTTCCGTTTCTTAACTCTATCATATTGTTTTTTAAAAGTCGGCCGACAGCTCTTTTAAATTCATTTTTGGACATGTCGGTCTTAGCTCTTATCACGGAAGGATCCGCTTTGTCATCAAAAGGAAAACTTCCGCCACAAGCCTTTAACATATTTGCCAGACGGTCGGCGTCAATATCCATCTGTATGTGAGCCGGTTCTTTTACACTTAAATCGACTTTGCCATCCGGTTTTACTGCAGTTACTCTGGCTGTGATCCTGTCGCCGGCATGAATGGAGGAGTTCATTTCTCTTTTTGGAATCAGGCCTTGATAAAGGTCATCTATTGCGACGAATGCCCCGAAGTTGTCGCTGATCTCATATACGATGCCGGACACTGTGTCGCCCTTTTTGACATCCGTTGCATACTGCAGATATTTATATAATTTCATCGTGGCGCAGAGTCTGTTGCTCTTATCAAGATATAATGCAACGGGGATCTGCATTCCGATCGTAAGCTCGTAAGTCATCTCCCTGAAAGGAAGAAAGAGATCTTTTTCAAGTCCCCAGTCTAAGAATGCACCGATATTACCTATCTCTTTTACCGTGCAAATACCCACTTCTCCGAGGGTCATGGCCGGAGTCTTAAGCGTGGCTATCGGTCTGTCCTTACTGTCCCTGTATACAAAAACGGTCAGAGTATCACCTATATCCGTACCTTCCGGAACCTGATTGTTCGGAAGCAGGATCATATCCGCGTTTTCTTTGTCGTTTGCAAGATATAAGCCGAAATCTGCACGTTTTATTACTGTAAGAGTCTGTGTTTTTCCAATATTCATAGTGTATCCGTCCTTTCGTATACGGCTTATCTGCATGTAAATTCCGTCACACAGTAAGCGCTTCCGTCTTCCTTATTAAGGCATACGGTGTAGGTATTGTCCTGATGATATATCACGGGATCGATGCGGTCACCGAGGTGCGCCTGACTGCGATATTCAACCCGCATGTGCGCTATATCTGAGATGTTGTCCAAAGCTCCGAAAGCAAGTTTGACATACTGACCGTTGTTGACGTGTCCGTTGCAGTCGAGATGATGCCGCATGATCACTATACCGTCAGAATGAGTTATGTCAACCGAATCTCCTTCGGGAAGCGTGATCTTTCTGGAATTATATGACATATTAAGTTTCTCTTCGTTGATGTAGGCGGCTGTCATCTCGGGAGTGACTTTGGTCGGACGCATGTTGTTCCAGTCCATAAGTGTCCACATCGAATTAGCTTTAACGAGGTATTCGTCACCGGATCTTAAATAGAAGTTCCTGTATCCTAAAAAACCCTTAAAGTCATATGAGAATGTGCCCACTGTCAGCTTCTCGCCGTAATCCGGAGTCCTAAGTATGTCAAGTTCCCAGTAATTGATGACCCATACAAGGCTCTTCGGGCGAAGATAGTCAAAACCGACCCCTATGTCATCTGAATGGAAACATGAGCAATCCTGAAAAACATCTATAATGGATGTTACGGCCATCATGTGCCGATCATCTGACTGACTTAAGCTGACGCGAAAATCATATTCGTACATATTTCATACTGCACGCCGTATATAACAGGTCAGTCGGCGTCCCCCTTTTGTTTGTTGATATTGATGTTTGACCTGTGAAGGATAGTATAGTCCAGATTAAGAGTTAAACGCAAGTATTAATTGACATTGGACATTGTATGTATATTTGCAAAATTATACACAAAATCAAATAATTTATATAGAGAAAAAGCGGACTATATGATATTATATCAATAATAAGCAGAAAGGCAGGGGGTAATGCTTTATCTGCACAGTTTAGGGGTACAGGAGGGTTATATATTCATGAAAGAGAGAAGCATCAGGGCTACACTGATAATGATCATTTTTCCTCTTTTAATCGCGCTGATCGTCAGCATCGCATTTTTCTCAAGCAGACTTAAATCAATAAGCGCAAGTGATAAGGAGCTGTATTATGACAAGCTCTATAATATCAATGCGGCACTTATCAATGCCGACAGAGATTTCTACCGTGCCATGCTTGCGGCTGACCAGTATCATCTGGAGATAGAATTACTGTCTGCTACAGATCTTGAGACACGTAAGCAGATATATAAGGAGAATAAGGAAAGTGCCATAACGAATGTTCGAGCTGCGGTTGAGATCGCCAAGACGGATCCTTCGCTTTTTACCGGGACTGTTTTGGAGGAGGATGATTCCACATTCTCTGATTACTATGATCGTTTCGAAGCCAATTACGGATTCTGGGATTCCATGTATTCCATAGATGAGGACAGAGGATTCTGGAGTAATTACTGCAGTCAGTTTGAGGTTACCAGGAAGACTTTGGTGAATCTTACCGACATCACGCTGCTGTGGGCGGATCGGCAGATAGAACAGCAGAAGGCCAAAGTTGCCGGAGTGATCAAGGCTGCCATAGTTATATTTGTGGTTGTTTCTGTGGTTCTGATATTCTTTGTGTTTGTAGTCATGAATCTTATTATCAAGGCCATTACACAGATAGACGGAGCCATATCCAATATGGCAGACGGTGACTTTGTGACAGAGGTTCGTGTCAAGACGTCTATCAAGGAATTCAATAATATTGCGGCGGCTACGGATGGTATGAGAATACGTCTTAAGGATGCACTGCTTAAGGTTGTGGGACATGCTGAAGCAGTTAATACCGGAGCTGATGTTACTGAAGAGAGTATCACCAATTCCAGACGTACCACCGGTGATATATCTTCAGCCATAGACGGAGTTGCTCACGGAGCCACTGCCATGGCGGATGATGTTCAGAATACGAATTCCATTGCCGTGGATATGGGTTATGCGGTCGGCAATGTTATAGATGCGGCGAATGCCAATATGGAAAAAGGCCAGGCTGTGTATGACGAGTCGCTCAGAGTTCAGAAGCAGCTTGAAGAACTTAAGGCTGCAGATCTTGAGACAGACAGAATGGCCGGAGAAGTTGCGGATTCGGTTCATGAGACGGCCACCGTTGTTGATGATATCAGCAATGCTGCCAAGGCAATCATAGGTATAGCTCAGCAGACCAACCTCCTTGCACTTAATGCAGCAATCGAGGCAGCCAGAGCAGGCGATGCCGGCAGAGGCTTTGCTGTTGTGGCCGACAATATCGGACAGTTGGCTGCGCAGTCCAATCAGACAGCAGGCCAGATCACGGAGATGCTTGGTCGCATCACTGCTCTTTCTGAGCATAATAAAGAACTTACCAATGTCATCAAGGAAGCTACGGCAAGAGAGAATGTTGCTTTGGATGAGATGGTTACATCCTTTGACGGAATGCTCACCATGCTTAAGGAGACAGAGGTCGGCAACAGAAGTATCATGGATCTTGCCAAGTCATTGGATGATGCCAAGAATAAGATCACTGAGGCAGTGGAGAGTCTGTCAAGCATATCACAACAGAATGCGGCATCCACACAGGAGACCAATTCTTCGGTTCAGCAGCTTAATGCCAACATGGAGAATATCGTGGCTGAGGCACAGAATCTTAAGGCCATTGCCGCTGAGCTTCAGGCCAATATAGGATACTTCAAGGTTGAAGGTGGCGAAGAAGAATTCGTGGCAGATAGCACAGAAGGCGGTGAGGCTGACAGCACTGACGGAACAGGCGCTGCAGATGAGAATTCCGGTGCGGATATATATGATGCACAGACGGATGTGACACTATCAGAAGAGTAATTGCGGTATGCTATAGAAGTATGAATACAAAATGACGTGTCTTACGACACGTCATTTTGTATTTGCTGATTGATCAAACACGCATATCGAAGTTAGAGCCGACAGCAGGATTGACGCTTGTCTCGGTCGGAACCGAAGCTATCATATTGACGATACCTGCACCCTGGATCTCATTCTGATCCAAAGCTTTGCCCAACACTGCCGTTCCTACTTCGCTTGCTGTCTTGACATTGGATAATGCCATCGATAAAGCAGGAATGTTCATAACGACTACCTCCTTGTAATAAACATGACCGCAGTCATGCGCCGTTAATGTTGCTCTACATGTATTATCGTATCATAATCGACTTTTATTTACAATGAAATTGTCTTATAATTGGTGATATGGCAAAAGAAGGAAAAAAGGAGATCGGCGGCAAGCCGGGCAATTTCATATTCCAGGCGGGAATTCTTGCGGCTGCCGGTATAATAGTCCGAATCATAGGCATATTGTACAGAAGCCCGCTCGTTGCGATCATCGGTGACGAGGGTAACGGATACTATAATACTGCCTATGTCATATATACCATCATTCTGTTGGTGTCATCCTACAGTATCCCCTCTGCAATATCCAAGGTTATAGCCGGAAGACTGTCTGTCGGCGAATACCGTAATGCTTTCAGACTGTTTATAGGTTCCATAGTATATGTTGTTGTAATGGGCGGCATAGGAAGCGTAATATGTTTTGCATTTGCGGATAAGTTGGTGGGTGCCAATTCGTCGCAGGTACTGCGAGTCTTCGCTCCCACGATCTTTTTGTCCGGATTGTTGGGCTGCCTTAGGGGATATTTCCAGGCTCATCATACGATGGTCTATACTTCTTTTTCACAGATCCTTGAGCAGATAGTCAATGCCATAGTGAGCATAACGGCGGCTTTTATATTTGTAAAGGTGCTTTCCGGAAGCGATGAGACGGCTATAGCCATAGGTGGTGCTAAGGGAAGCGCGATCGGTACGGGTGCGGGCGTTCTGGTCGCGCTCATTTTTATGATATTCGTATACATATCCAACAGACCGCTTATAAAAAGACGTCTTGAACAGGACAGGACAAGTGAGATGAAGATCATCTCTCCCTTACATATCGCGGGCATTATATTTGCCATGGTAACACCCGTTGTCATGAGTACATGCATCTATAATCTCAGTACGGCATCCAATCTTAAGATATATCAGGAGATAGTTCAGGCGCATTCGGGATATACCGAGGCAGCAGCTACCACAGGCTATGGTCTTTTTTCGGGTAAAGCCATGCAGATCGTTAATATCCCGATAGCTATAGCGACGGCCATGTCATCGGCCATTATTCCGGCAGTTGCTCATTCGCATGAAAGAGGTGAAAGCAAAGAAGAGAAGCGTAAGATCGCCTACGCCATGAAGGTGACGATGTTAATTGCTTTGCCGTCTGCATTTGGGCTCATGGCTTTGGCGGAGCCTGTGACCATGCTTCTCTATCCGCAGAGGGCGTCTTATGAGATGGTGGCAAGCCTTATCAGAGTGCTCAGCATTACTGTTGTATTTTACTGCATATCTACGTTGAGCAATGCAATATTGCAGGGAACCGGCAATGTGGGTGTTCCGGTAGTCAATTCTCTTATATCGCTGGTTGTTCAGGCGGGAGTACTTGTACTGCTTTTGCGCAAAACAGGATTGGATCTTTATGCACTTTGCATAGCTACAATAGTCTATTCGCTTATGATGTGTATACTTAATTCTCATGCGATCAGAAGGCGTCTTGGCTATGTGCAGGAATACAAGAGAACATTCATTATGCCGGGGCTGTCGGCACTTGTAATGTGTGCTGTGGCTATAGCCAGCAATACGTTTATAAGTTATATGATAAGAAGATCGGCCGGAGACCCTTATATGGTGATCTCGGGAATGAATAATGTGCTGCGTCTTATTGTTAGCATGTTTATGGCTGTAGTGACTTACGGCCTGCTTACTCTTAAGCTTGGCATCATAAGGGAGAGTGAGATCCTTGGTATGCCGGGTGGCGTAAGAATAGCTGAATTCTTTAAAAGGATCGGGCTGCTTAAGCCGACTTAAGTGTTTGGATTTTGAGACTTGACGCGGATCATCCTGGGAAAAAGAAGTGGATTTTTTCCTATATAAGATGTAAAATGACTTGTATCTATGTGCAGGTACATGGTTGTGAATGGAGTGAATATGCGTAACAGCATGATATATAAGAAGTTGATACCGATATTTTGCATCTCTTTTATGCTTATGCTGACGGGATGTGATACTTCTGTGATCGCTCCTACTTCGGGAGTGCTTGAAGGCAGACAGGAAGAGGAACAGGCGGCAGAAGAAGTGCAGCAGGCAGCTTCAGATGACACGGATGATGGTGAGCAGGCATCGGTTTCTGATGAGGATACGGCATCCGGAGATGATGCAAAAGAGGATGGAGAGAAAGAAGAGGCACAGGTATTCAGATCGCTCTTCACGGGAGAAGAGATCACGTATAATTGGCTTGACCACAGACCGCTTGCGGTTATGCTCAATAATATAGAGGCAGGATGCCCTCAGTCGGGTATAGCCGAGGCTTCTATCGTATATGAATGTCCTGTTGAAGGACGTATCACCAGACTTATGGGGATCTTTGAAAAATACGAGGAGATTCCCAAGATTGGATCGATCAGGAGCAGCAGGGATTATTTTGTATATTATGCACTTGAGTTTGATGCGATATATGCACACTTTGGACAGGCTACTGCTTACGTGGGTGAGTTACTTAATTCCGATGCAGTCGATAATATATCGGGGGCTGTATCCGGTATCAATGAGCCTGCGACCAATGCCTTCTACAGAAGTTCTGACAGAAAGGCGCCTCACAATGTATATATAGATAATGAGGGACTTATAGCAGACAGAGAAAAGTTCGGATATCGTACGGCACTTCGCACCGGCTTTGTGGAGAAATTCTCATATCCGGAACTTGGACAGAGGGTGACCTATGATGATGCACAGGATGCTGCCGTGTTATATCCCGGCGGCAAAAGTTCATCAGCTGCCAATGGTTTTTCACGCGTTCAGGCAAGATTTGAGTATAATCCGTCTGACGGCAAATATTACAGATATCAGTATGGCGGAAAGCATATAGACGGTGAGACCGGGCAGCAGCTTACATATGACAATGTAGTATTCCAGTATGTGGACGGTATTGTGCGTGACAGTCATGATTATCTGGGCTTCGGTGTCATGGGCGGAAGCAATGACAAGTGCATAATATTTACTGCAGGCAAAATGATCGAAGGTACATGGTCAAGACCTGATGTGTTTGGCCCTGCCAAGTATTATGATAAAGACGGTAACGAGATAGTTATCAATTATGGTAAGACATGGATATGTACCATATGGAACGACTATGCGGACGACGTTGTTATAGAATGATTGAAGAGATGTTAGGAGGATAGTCTGATATGAAAAGTATCGGCAGAAGTTTTTTGATGGCATTTTCCGGCTATTCGATAAGCCCAAAGTCATCTATGGACAGATCAAAGGAAAATTGCGGTTTCATACTTATATTCATACCGCTTATCGGTGCTATAATCTGTACCGTTCTTAACAGATGGGCAGTATTGTATCCGTATGCATGTGACTTTCAGATCCTTCCCGCGGTTGTCGGAGCGGTGGTTCCTACCATTCTTTCGGCCGGCGCTCATCTTGACGGTTTTTTCAGGACAACGGATGCCCTAAGTTCACACAAATCCCGTGAGGAAAAATTAAAGATATTAAGAGAAGATGCACATGGTGGATACTCTGCAATAATGATGTGCATATGCTACTTCATGATAGCGATAGGCATATGGAGCGAGATGCCCATAGACGGGATCTTTGTGATAGCTTTCGGCTATATCATATCGAGGGCACTTTACGGTATATCCATCCTTACAATGAAGCATGCAGCGTATGACGGTATGGTAAGCAAGATTGATGCGTATGTTCCGGACAGCGCTGTCGGCAGGTGGATACAGGTGCTTATCAATTTAGGATATATAGTGATAAGTGCGGTGCTTATGTATAACATCGCATGCACCTACAGTGTCCCCAAACCGTCGGTAGCCATTGCCTGCCTTGTCGGTGCGGCAGTGTCTTACATTTATTATCTTATAATCTCATATAAGAATTTTGGAGGTGTGACTGAAGAGAGCGGAGGATTCTTTGTTATGCTCTGTGAAGTGATCATACCCATAGCGGCCCTGGCTGCTTTCAAGAGTCCTTTTTAAATCTACGGAGGATTAAGATGTTAGCACAGAAATATATTGATATGCTTTCCAGAAAATCTGTTATAAGGGAACTGTCCGAGTATGCGGTTGCCAGAGGCAAGGAGATAGGATACGAGAATGTATTTGACTATACACTGGGCAATCCTTCGGTGCCCGTACCGCAGAGTTATAATGACAGTATTGTCAGATTGATATCCGAGAAGTCGGGCATGGATCTTCATGGCTACAGCCAGAGCCTTGGAATAAGGGAAGTGAGAACTGCAGTCGCGGAGTCTTTGAACAGACGATTTGACATGAACTACAAGGCTGATCATATTTTTATGACCAGTGGAGCGGCAGGAGCTATTGCACATGCGGTAAGGCTTGTTACAGTGCCGGGTGATGAGATCATCACTTTTGCTCCATACTTCCCCGAATACGGTCCTTACGTGACACACAGCGGAACTGAACTTAGAATAGTCCCTCCCAATACCGAGGACTTCCAGATCAACTTCGAAGCTTTTGAGGAGATGATATCCGCAAAGACCATGGCGGTACTTATTAATACTCCCAACAATCCTTCCGGCATAGTTTATTCGACGGCCACTGTTAAAAGACTGGCCGATATACTTCGACGCAAGAGCGAGGAGTTCGGACACATCATATATCTAATCTCAGATGAACCGTACAGAGAGATAGTATTCGACGGAGTGGATGCTCCTTATGTGGCAAAGTATTATGATGCCACCATCACCTGCTATTCTTTTTCGAAGTCATTGTCAGTGCCCGGAGACAGAATTGGATATGTAGCGATCAATCCGGCATGTCCTGACGCGGATATGATGATAGTAATGTGCGGACAGATATCAAGAGGTATAGGACATAATTGTCCGTCTGCCATCATTCAATGGGCTGTATCGGAGAACCTTGATATCACTGCAGACATTTCCGTATATGAGAAAAATATGAATATACTTTATGATGCACTTACTGATCTGGGATTTGAAGTGGTACGTCCCGGCGGAACATTTTATATATTCCCCAAGGCACTCGAGGATGATGCCGTGGCATTCTGTAATAAGGGTAAAGCATATGACTTTATCGGTGTTCCGGCGGACTCGTTCGGATGCCACGGATACTTTAGATTGGCCTATTGCATAGAGACCGAAAAAGTAGAGAGATCATTGGAAGCACTCAAGAAATTTGTTCGCAGTGAATACTAATGACACATGTGTCATATGGCATAATGCACAAGAAATGCCATGATGCATGCTCAAAATTCGGCCTAGTACTATTGACACGTATGTTAAAAAGAAGTACACTCACGTTAAGCAAACGTAAGTTACGACATGTGTCGAGTGTTTCGATTATATGATTGTAATGCAACAGAGATATATGTTGATTGTGATTGTATGAGTTTTTGAGAAGGGAGAACGATATGGCAATCGAGAAAGTAACAGCTACTCTTAAGAAGGACGTAGCTCCGGTTAAGGCAACAGCCACAGTTAAGACAGACGCACTTAAGACAGACATTAAGACAGAAGCCAAGGCAGAAGTTAAGCCCGCAGCTAAGAAGACAGCAGCCAAGAAGCCTGCTACTACAAAGACCGCTGCAGCCAAGAAGGCAACAGCAGTTAAGGCTACAGCAACTAAGAAGCCTGCTACAGCAGCCAAGAAGGCAACTGCATCCAAGAAGCCTGCAGCTAAGAAGCCTGCTACAGCAGCCAAGAAGGTTGAGCTTAAGACAAAGGTTGTTCTTCAGTTCGGTGATGATAAGTCATATACAGAGGCAGATCTTGTTAAGATCGCCAAGGATGTATGGAAGTATGATCTTGGCAAGAAGGTATCTGATGTTAAGAGCATCGACCTCTATGTTAAGCCTTTTGAGAACAAGGCATACTATGTTATCAACGGAGATGTTGCAGGAGATTTCAACATCTGATCTTCACATAACAGGTATATTTGGACAGGTCCGTATCACAGGATACGGACCTGTTTTTTCTTTATAAATTGTTAATAAATAAGGTGTTGACACTTATCTCCGAGGGGTGTATCTTATGATTCAGAGGATATTAGCACTCGATTTTGATGAGTGCTAACAGATTGGATCAGAGGGACAGAACGTGAGAGAAATGGAACTCAGTGAACGTAAGATGAAGATCCTTCAGGCGGTTGTAAGGAATTATCTGGAGACCGGCGAACCTGTGGGAAGTCGTACGATATCCAAGTACACAGACCTCAATCTGAGTTCTGCGACCATACGTAACGAGATGGCTGATCTTGAAGAGATGGGGTATATTGTTCAGCCTCATACTTCAGCAGGTCGTATTCCTTCGGATGCGGGATACAGACTCTATGTCGATACGATGATGCAGGACAAAGAGCGTGATGTGGCAGAGTTAAGGGACAATCTTCTTGAAAAAGAGGAGAGACTTGATCAGCTGCTTAAACAGACTGCGAAGTTACTGGCCACGGTCACCAATTATGCCAGTATGGTGTCGGCTCCGTCGATACATCAGAACAAGCTTAAGCTCATTCAGTTGTCGAGGGTCAATTCGGATCAGTTGCTCGCTGTCATAGTGGTAGAAGGCAATGTGATCAAGAACACACTGCTTGATGTGGAAGAAGAACTGGATGATGAGACTATACTAAAGCTTAATATTTTGCTTAACACTCATTTAAACGGTCTTTCCATAGAAGAGATCAATTTAAAGCTCATAACGACGCTGAAGGCACAGGCAGGTATCCATTCGGATATAATAAGCAATGTTATAGATGCGGTAGCCAAGGCGATCCACGAAGAAGATGACCTTGAGATATATACATCCGGAACGAACAATATATTTAAGTATCCCGAACTTACGGATGGTACGAAGGCCAGTGAACTGATAGGTACTTTTGAAGAGAAGCAGGCACTTAATGAACTTGTTGTAAGAAGCTTGGCCGAGGATAACGGCACGGGTATACAGGTATATATCGGTGATGAATCTCCGGTAGAGTCCATGAAGGATTGCAGTATAGTGACTGCAACATATGATCTGGGAGAGGGAATGAAAGGTACAATCGGTATCATAGGTCCCAAGCGAATGGACTACGATAAAGTGGTTGATAATCTGAAAGATGTTATGCATCAGTTGGATTCAATATATAAAAAATAATGTGAGGATAAGTTATGGTAGACATTGAAGAAGAAGTAGTAAGTGAAGAACAGACTGAGAACAGCGATTCTGTCGAGTCAGCGAATGAGGCTTCCGAAACTTCGACTGATCAGGTGACGGAAGAGGCCTCGGAGGAAAAAAAGGACGAAGAAGATAAGGCGGAAGATGCACCTTCCAAAAAAGGCAAGAAGAATCGTCACGATAAGAAACTTGATGCACTGACGGCCAGGAATGAAGAACTCGAAGACAGAGTAAAACGTCAGATGGCAGAGTTTGAGAATTTCAGAAAGCGTACCGAAAAAGAGAAATCCGTCATGTTTGAGATGGGAGCCAAGAGTGTGATAGAGAAACTCCTGCCGGTGGTAGACAATTTTGAAAGAGGATTGGCGTCAACACCCGATGATAAGAAATCGGATCCGGTATACGAAGGAATGAATCTCATATACAAGCAGATGATGGATGAACTTGATAAGCTCGGAGTCAAGCCGATAGAGGCTCTCGGAGCAGAGTTTAACCCTGAATTCCACAATGCGGTGATGCAGGAGGATTCTGAAGAATTCGAGGAAGGCTATGTATGTAAGGAACTGCAGAAGGGTTACACATACAGAGACTCGGTTGTGAGACACAGTATGGTGGCGGTAGCAAAATAGAATGGATGAGGAGCCATTCTTATATATAGAATATCAGTACTTATAAAGGAGGAAATAGATATGGGCAAGATCATAGGAATTGACTTAGGAACAACAAACAGCTGTGTAGCGGTTATGGAAGGTGGTAAGCCTACCGTTATCGCCAATACGGAGGGAGCACGTACCACACCTTCCGTTGTGGCTTTTACGAAGAATGGAGAGAGACTTGTGGGTGAGCCTGCAAAGCGTCAGGCAGTTACCAATGCAGAGAAGACTATCTCATCTATCAAGAGAGATATGGGTACAGACAGAGGCCGTACCATTGATGATAAGAAGTATTCGCCTCAGCAGATATCTGCGATGATCCTTCAGAAGCTTAAGGCTGATGCAGAGAGTTATCTCGGCGAGAAGGTATCTGAAGCAGTCATCACTGTTCCTGCATACTTCAATGATGCTCAGCGTCAGGCTACCAAGGATGCAGGTAAGATCGCAGGACTTGATGTTAAGCGTATCATCAACGAGCCTACGGCAGCAGCCCTTGCTTATGGACTTGATAATGAAAAAGAACAAAAGATCATGGTATATGACCTCGGTGGTGGTACATTCGATGTATCCATCATAGAGATCGGTGACGGTGTCATCGAGGTGCTTGCTACCAACGGTGATACACACCTTGGAGGTGATGACTTCGATCAGAAGATCATCGATTGGATGTTAGCTGAATTCAAGGCGGCAGAAGGCGTGGATCTTTCAGGTGATAAGATGGCGCTTCAGAGACTTAAGGAAGCAGCAGAGAAGGCTAAGAAGGAGCTTTCGAGTGCAACAACCACCAATATTAACCTTCCTTTCATCACTGCTACCAATGAGGGACCCAAGCACTTTGACATGAACCTTTCAAGAGCAAAGTTCGATGAACTTACAAGTGATCTTGTGGAGAAGACTGCCATACCCGTTCAGAATGCCATGAAGGATGCCGGTCTTACAAATGCAGATCTCGGACAGGTATTGCTTGTCGGCGGTTCTACGAGAATTCCTGCAGTTCAGGATAAGGTTAAGCAGCTTACAGGCAAGGAGCCTTCAAAGTCGCTTAATCCTGATGAGTGTGTTGCTATCGGTGCTTCCATCCAGGGTGGTAAGCTTGCCGGAGATGCAGGCGCAGGTGAGATCCTTCTGCTTGATGTGACACCATTGTCACTTTCTATTGAGACCATGGGAGGTGTTGCAACCAGACTTATCGAGCGTAACACGACCATTCCTACCAAGAAGAGCCAGATATTCTCTACAGCAGCTGATAATCAGACAGCGGTTGATATCAATGTTGTACAGGGAGAGAGACAGTTCGCCAAGGACAATAAGTCTCTCGGACAGTTCAGACTTGATGGTATACCTCCGGCAATGAGAGGTGTTCCTCAGATTGAGGTTACTTTTGATATAGATGCCAATGGTATCGTTAATGTATCCGCTAAGGATCTTGGTACAGGCAAGGAGCAGCACATCACCATTACAGCCGGTTCGTCTATGTCTGATGATGAGATCGACAGAGCTGTTAAGGAAGCACAGGAATATGAAGCTCAGGATAAGGCACGTAAGGAAGCCATAGATGCACGTAATGAGGCGGATAGCTTTGTATTCCAGACAGAGAAGGCGCTTAACGAAGTGGGTGATAAGGTAGATGCTTCCGAGAAGGCATCTGTAGAAGCAGACCTTCAGGCTCTTAAGGATATCCTTGAGAGGACCAAGGATCAGGATCTTACATCTGATCAGGTGGCAGAGATCAAGGCTGCACAGGAGAAACTTATGACAGGAGCACAGAGCCTCTTTGCCAAGATGTATGAGCAGGCTCAGGGAGCAGCAGGAGCCGGCCCCGACATGAGTGGATTCACAGGCACAGCAGACGCAGGTGCAGATGCTGCAGGATCAGCCGACAGCGCTGCAGATGATGATATAATCGACGGAGACTTCCGCGAGGTATAAAGAACTATAAAGTGCTACGCATAATTAGCAATTTTGATAAGGGGACAGAATGTTGTCCCCTTATAATAACGATATTGGAGATAACATATCATGGCAGAACAGAAAAGAGATTATTATGAAGTGCTGGGGGTCGACAGGAATGCTGACGAAGCAGCGCTGAAAAAAGCATATCGTGTCCTTGCCAAAAAGTATCATCCCGACATGAATCCGGGTGACGCAGATGCGGAGAAGAAGTTTAAAGAAGCATCTGAGGCATACGCTGTCCTAAGCGATCCGGAGAAGAGAAGGCAGTATGATCAGTTTGGACATGCAGCCTTTGAAGGCGGAGCGGGAGCAGCCGGCTTCGGCGGTTTCGATTTTAACGGAGCTGATTTCACTGATATATTCGGCGATCTGTTCGGCGACCTATTCGGTGGCGGACGCAGAAGCAGCGGAGCAAGCAACGGCCCCATGAAGGGAAGCAATGTGCGCACGAGTGTGCGTATTACTTTCGAGGAGGCCGTATTCGGATGTGAAAAAGAGATCGAACTCACGGTAAAGGAAGAGTGTAAGAGCTGTAAAGGATCCGGAGCAAAGCCCGGGACCAGTCCTGTTACATGTGCCAAGTGCGGAGGAAAGGGTCAGGTTGTATTCTCACAGCAGTCATTCTTTGGAACGGTGAGAAACGTACAGACGTGTCCGGACTGTCAGGGACGCGGTAAGGTGATCAAGGAGAAATGTCCGGACTGTCATGGTACGGGTTATATCCCTATGAAAAAGCGCTTCGCTGTAGACATACCCGCGGGTATAGATAACGGGCAGTGTAAGAGACTTTCAGGACAGGGTGAACCCGGCATCAACGGAGGCCCCAGAGGCGATGTTCTTGTAGAAGTGATCGTGGGAAGACATCCTATATTCCAACGTCAGGACGTCAACATATTCTCTACGGTTCCGGTATCTTTCCCTGTAGCGGCACTTGGCGGAGAGATAGTCATCGATACGGTAGACGGAAAGGTAATATACGAAGTCAAGCCCGGTACGCAGACTGATACCAGAGTGCGCTTAAAGGGTAAGGGAGTTCCTTCGCTGCGCAATAAGAACATCCGTGGTGATCACTATGTAACATTGGTTGTTCAGGTTCCGGATAAGCTTTCGCACGAAGCAAAAGAACTTCTGATGAAGTTCGATGAAGCCAACGATGATTCATTGAACGCCGCGAAGAGATATACTGACAGCAAGAACAATGCGTCCGGCGGATCAAAAAAGAAAAAGAAGATATTCTGATCCGGGTCAAGTCGATCCCGGAATGGATAAAAAATGATAAAAGCCTGAGGTGATGATGGTCACCTTGGGCTTTATCAGTTAATAAAAATATGGTAGAATAATTAAGATTATGGATACACTCGTAGGAAGAATAGACAGAGAAGATATAGACGATAATATTCTAAAAAAAGGTGGAGATATTATAAGGGCCGGAGGCCTTGTGGCTTTCCCGACAGAGACCGTATACGGCCTCGGAGGAGATGCGCTTAATCCGGCTTCCAGCAGGAAGATATATGAGGCCAAAGGCAGACCGAGTGACAATCCACTCATAGTTCACATAGCTGATATCGGAGCGTTAGCGCGTATCGCTTCTATGAAGGATGAAGATTATTCTATTCCCGGAATTTACGATAAGGTAGTAAGACTTGCAGATTCATTCTGGCCTGGTCCGCTTACCATCATATTAAAGAAGACTGATGCTGTTCCGTATGAGACCACGGGAGGCCTTGATACGGTGGCTGTCAGGATGCCGTCCGATCCTATAGCGTTGGGACTCATAAGCGCTTCAGGCGGATATATAGCCGCGCCCAGTGCCAATATATCAGGCAGACCGAGCCCCACCAGAATAAATCATGTCATTGAAGATATGGACGGCCGTATTGATATGATACTTGACGGCGGTGATGTGGATATCGGAGTAGAATCCACCATCGTAGATCTTACAGAAGACAGACCTGTGATCTTAAGGCCGGGAGCTGTAACGGCGGATGACCTTGGTACGATCCTCGGGAAGGTGTATACGGATCCGGCCTTGGCCGGGGATACGGACAAAGCACCCAAGGCTCCGGGAATGAAGTACAGGCATTACGCTCCCAAGGCTGACCTCACGATCGTCAAGGGAGATTCCGATAAGGTCATGGCTTATATCAATGAACAGGCAGCGATCAACAAGTCCAATCTTCTTAAAACAGGTGTAATCTGTGTTAATGAGCATTTACTGGATTATACGGCCACATCCGTCAAGTGCGTGGGCAGGAGTGACGACAGGGCGTTGACTGCGCATAAGTTGTATGCGATCTTGAGAGAGTTTGACGATGAGGATATGGATATTATCTATTCTGAAGCGTTTGACCCTGACGGTATCGGACAGGCTGTCATGAACAGACTGACGAAGGCTGCGGGGCATAAAATAATAGAACTGTAAGGGAGGATATAAGGAGATGAAAGTAGCGTTAGGCAGTGATCATGGCGGCTACACCATGAAAGAGCTCATTAAGGCTCATCTAAATGAGAGGGGGATCGAAGTTAAGGACTGCGGATGCAATGACTTGAGTTCATGCGACTATCCCATATACGGCAAGGCTGCAGCCGAGGCGGTGGCAAAAGGAGAGTGCGACAGAGGCATAGTGGTATGCACCACAGGGATAGGCATATCGATAACAGCCAATAAAGTTAAGGGTATCAGATGTGCTCTGTGCAGTGAGCCTCTTTCGGCCAAGATGACCAGACTCCACAATGATGCCAATATGCTTGCCATAGGCGGCGCTTTGATAGGCCCCAATATGGCATATGATATAGTGGATACTTTTTTGGACACACCTTTTTCGGGTGAAGAAAAACATGTAAGAAGGATCAAATTGATCGAGGGTTAAGAGGTTAGGAGGTATCAAAATGGCAAAAGTAATGATCATGGATCATCCGCTGATCCAGCACAAAATCGGTTACATCAGAAGAGAGGACACTGGTACCAAGGATTTCAGACAGACGGTATCTGAGATAGCAATGCTGATATGCTACGAAGCCACAAGAGATCTTGAACTTGCTGACGTGAATATCAAGACACCTATCTGTGAGACCACAGTAAAGGAACTCAAGGGAAGAAAACTTGCAGTCGTTCCCATATTAAGAGCAGGACTCGGAATGGTGGACGGCATGCTTACTCTTATTCCCACAGCCAAAGTGGGGCATATAGGTCTTTACAGAGATCCGGAGACACATAAGCCCGTTGAATACTATTGCAAGCTTCCGGCTGACAGCGCATCAAGAGAAGTATTTGTTGTAGATCCGATGCTTGCTACGGGAGGATCGGCTTCTGCTGCCATACAGATGCTTAAGGATAAGGGTTGTAAGAAGATTCACTTTATGTGTATCATCGCGGCTCCGGAAGGTGTAAAAGTGCTCCAGGAAGCACATCCGGATGTGGATATATATATCGGAGCTTTAGATGAGAAACTTAATGAGAATGCATATATCGTTCCCGGATTAGGTGATGCCGGTGACAGAATATTCGGTACGAAATAACCTATCATATGAGGTGATTATGGGTAAAAGAGAGGACTACATCCGCTGGGATGAGTATTTTATGGGCATATCCAAACTGGCCGGTATGAGATCAAAAGATCCCAATACGCAGGTGGGAGCCTGTATAGTAGGAGAGGATAATAAGATCCTTTCAATGGGTTACAATGGTTTTCCCAATGGCTGTTCCGATGAAGACTTTCCGTGGGAGAGAGACGGGGACATGCTTGAGACGAAATATGCCTACGTTACACACAGTGAGCTTAATGCGATCCTTAATTACAGAGGCGGATCTTTGGCAGGATCAAAACTGTATGTCTCACTTTTTCCGTGTAACGAATGTGCCAAGGCTATTATACAGAGCGGTATCAAGACCGTGATATATGACAGCGACAAATATGCAGGCACTCCGGGCAATATTGCGGCCAAGAGAATGTTTGATGCTGCGGGTATCGTATACAAGAAATACGAACCTTCCGGCAGGACATTGACGATAGAAGTATAGAGGATTCGGTGATCGGATGAGACTGCGATTGCTTAGATCTGTTGCGGGATGTGTTGCCGTAGCCGTTTTGTGTGCATCCGTGCCGGTAATTAATGTGCGGGCAGATATCGAAGATACCAAGGAGAAGATCAGACAGGCGGAAGAAGAGCATCAGGCTACCACACAGATATTAAGTGACACAAAAGATAATATTGATTCCCTGAGTAATACCAAGGGCACTCTTGAAGGCCAGCTCCATCAGCTTAATGTGGAACTGGCTACTGTCAGTGATAATCTTGCCGAACTTGAAGATGCCATCGAGGAGAAGGAAGAAGAGATCGAGCAGACTACTGCTGATCTTGAGGAGGCATTACGCATAGAGGAAGCTCAATATCAGGCCATGAAGCTTCGCATCAGATTCATGTATGAGAAGCAGGAATTTACCTATGCGGATATGCTGTTTAACAGCAAGAGTTTTTCGGAGTTTCTGAATAAAAACAATTATATAGAGAAACTGTCGGAGTATGACAGACGTCAGTTGGATCGTTTTAAGGAGACCAGGAAGAACGTGGAAGACACCAAGGCCAAGCTTGAAGGCGAGAAAGCTGAACTTGATGCTTATCATGCGGAAGTTGCCGAACAACAGGCCATGGTAACCGGATATGTCAATGCGACGTCGTCAGAGATAGGGAGATACTCCAAGGAGATCAAGAATTTTGAAGCTGTAGCGGATGCCTATGCTGCCAAAGCGGCGGAAGAAGAGGAAAACATTGCGGCGCTCAAGAAACAGCTGGCAGAAGAGATAGCCATGTCCAAGCTGGCTGCACAGTCCAAATGGCGAGATATATCTGAAGTATCTTTCGAAGATGGAGACAGGATGTTACTCGCCAATCTGATATACTGTGAGGCCGGCAATCAGCCTTACGAAGGACAGTTGGCTGTAGGTGCCGTGGTAATAAACAGGGTGTTAAGCAGCGTCTATCCGGATACAGTGGTGGGCGTGATATATCAGTACAAGCAGTTTTCGCCGGTGGGAGACGGGCATCTTGCTCTTGCACTTGCGGAGGACAGAGCTACTTCAGCCTGTTATAAAGCGGCTGATGAAGCCATGAGCGGACAGACCAATGTGGGCAATTGTGTATATTTCCGTACTCCCATTGAAGGTCTTTCGGGCATACAGATTGGGGCGCATATATTCTACTGATTGGGGAGGAAAAGCGTATGTATCCTACATTGTATCGCAAAAGAATTATACCGGACGAATGTGTAAAATTAAAGGACGATATAATTTTACATTGGGACGACGAGATGATCGTTACCAAATGGAACACTCTTAAACCGCGCACGGATTTCCATCACGGCTATTCCCTGTATATGTTAAAGAAGGGGATCAAGGTAAGCAAATTCCTGCGTGAAGATGATTCGCTGTTTTATTGGTACTGCGATATAGTGGAATATGAAGAAGATAAAGAACAGAACAATATGGTCGTAACGGATCTGCTTATCGACATCACGGTGGATGGAGAGGACAGGCTTAAGGTCTTGGATGTGGATGAACTCTGTGAGGCACTTGAGACCGGTCTTATCACGGACGATATGTTTCATACTGCGATCAAGAGATTTGGTACACTTGTGGCAGAGGCTCAGTCCGGTGAATTTTCGAAATATACGGATATTATTGAGAAATACATAGCCGACTGATCACTCGGCGAGAGTGATGATGTTTTTTGTGTATTGTGTTTTCGATTTCTTTACACAGGATGGTTTTTCTTGTATAATATTGCTTAAAATGATGAAGGGAACAATGAGTGAAGGAAACTAGGGGCAACAACATAAAGATACTTTCTTACATATCCCAGTTTGCCATCAATATGTTGGTTCCCATTTTTTTATGTTCCGCTTTGGGCTATTATATAGACAATAAGATCGGTACTGACTTTTTCTTTATCCTTCTGTTTTTTGTCGGGGCTGCTGCGGGAGCCCGCAACATATATATTTTGGCGAAGAGAGAATACTCCGATGAAAAAAAAGACAGATGAGGAATTGGCTGCATTTATTGCCGGCATAGTGATATACGGAATATTATGTCAACTTACAGTTCTGTGGTTTGTTGATGATAAGGCAGGATACAGTATGGGGCTCTGGGCCGGGATAGCAGTTGCATGCGGATATGCGTCGCACATCAGATGGTCATTGTGGCGCAATCTCACGATCAATGCTGACAATGAACGGGCTGCCACTGCTTTTTCGTTAAAACACAGCGTGATAAGATATGCAGCTGTGATTGTGACATTGCTTCTACTGTGGTATTTTGGTGGCAATACTATGATGCTGGCGGGTTTTTTGGGTATTATGGGTGCCAAGGCCGGAGCATATATACAACCGATCGTGAAGAAGTTTTATGACAGATATATTGACAAGGAGGTGGGTCTATGATGCCGATATTGCTTGCGGCAGATGATGAAGTGGATTTTATGATACACGGCATCTTCTCCTATGATTTCTTCGGGCAGAAGGTGTGGATCACCACGACTCACGTAAGTACACTTATAGTCCTTATCACACTCATGATATTCATGTATGTGGCAGGAAGAGCAATGAAAAAGGGCAAGGAGATTCCTGAAGGATTCCAGAATGTAGTGGAGATCATAGTGGAGAAACTTGACGGAATGGTCGAATCCACCATGGGATCCAAAGGAAGGAATTTCAGGAACTACATCGGTACCATTTTTATTTTCATCATATTCAGCAATATTTCGGGACTGTTAGGCTTGCGTCCGCCTACGGCTGATTATGGCACGACGCTTCCGCTCGGACTGATCACCTTTACGTTGATCTTCATCACGAAGATCAGATATCAGAAGGTTTCGGGCTTCCTTAAGGGCCTGTGTGATCCTTGGCCGTTTTGGGCGCCTATCAATGTCATAGGTGATGTGGCTGTGCCCATCTCGCTTTCGCTTCGTCTGTTTGCCAATATCCTTTCGGGTACGGTCATGATGGCTCTTATATACGGGCTGTTGAGCAAGATCGCTATCGTATGGCCGGCAGCGTTGCATGTATATTTTGATCTGTTTTCAGGAGCAATACAGACATATGTGTTCTGTATGCTGACGATGACATACATAGCCGATGCTATGGGAGATAACTAACATTTTTACTAAATGGAGGAATGGATTATGGAATTCAACACAAACTTTATTCTCGGATGTTCGGCAATAGGTGCCGGCCTTGCAGTTATAGCCGGTATCGGACCCGGTGTAGGCCAGGGTATAGCAGCAGGACATGCTGCATCAGCAGTCGGACGTAATCCCGGCGCCAAAGGTGATATCACGGGTACCATGCTTCTTGGTCAGGCCGTTGCGGAGACCACAGGTCTTTATGGTCTGCTTATAGCTATGATACTTATCTTTGTTAAGCCTCTGGCAAAATAAAGCCTTCAGGTAATATCACGGAAAGGAGGCAAGAAGGTTGAATCTATATACTAATGCAGGTTATATACTTGCGGCAGCAGAAGAGATGAGTCCGAGACTGTTCGACCTTGACATGCAGTTGTTGCATGATGCGCTTTTGACACTTATTGCGGTCATAGCACTGTTTTTCTTTGCATCATACTTCTTCTTCAATCCTGCGAGAGAATTCCTTAGGAAACGTCAGGAGAAGATCAAGAGTGAACTTGAAGAGGCTAAAGAGAATCTTGATCATGCCAGAGCTCTGAAGAGTGAATATGAACAGAAACTTCATGATATAGACAAAGAGGCGGAATCTATCTTAAGTGAGGCCAGACGTAAGGCCTTGGACAGCGAGGCTGCTACAATAGCCAAAGCCAAGGAAGAAGCTTCAGGCATCATAGCAAGAGCCGGTGTTGAGGCAGAGCTTGAGAAGAAGCGCGTGGCCGATGACGTCAAGAAAGAGATGATCTCTGTGGCTTCTGCTATAGCAGGCAAAGTGATCGGACAGAACATGGATACGGAAGTTCAGAGCAAGCTGGTAGAGGATACACTAAAGGAGATAGGTGATAGCACATGGCAAAGCTGATATCTAAGACATACGGTGATGCCCTGCTCGAACTGGCTGTTGAAGAGAACAAGGTGGATGAGATATCCGAAGAGATAGCATCCCTTGGACAGATTATGGATGAGAATCCTGATTTTGAGCGTCTCATCAATAATCCCAGAATAGATATCGAGGATAAGCTTAATGTAGTAGAGACTGTATTCAGAGGCAGGACCTCGGATGAAGTCACAGGTTTTATCCTGACGGTCGTATCAAAGGGAAGATTCAGCGAGATACGCAGTATTCTGGAATACTTTACGGCACAGGTTGAGGCACTTAAGGGAATAGGGACAGCCTATGTGACCACACCTATCCCGTTAAGTGAGCAGGAGAAAAAGCAGATAGAGGACAGACTGCTTGCCACTACGACGTATAAGAGCATGCATATGCATTATGATACCGATGAGAGTCTCATAGGCGGCATGCAGATCAGAATAGGCGACAGAGTGGTGGACAGCAGTATTCGTACCAAGATTACGAATCTTAAACATAGTCTGATGAACACTATGTTGGATTAGTACAGATTTAGTCAGGGAAAGGAACAGATCCATGAATTTAAGACCAGAAGAGATAAGTTCAGTCATCAAGGATCAGATCAAGAGATATTCTAAGGAGATGGAAGTATCGGACGTAGGTACCGTCATCCAGGTTGCGGACGGTATTGCCCGTGTGCATGGTCTTGAGAAGGCTATGCAGGGTGAGCTTTTAGAGTTCCCGGGCGAGATATACGGAATGGTGCTCAACCTTGAGGAAGACAACGTTGGTGCGGTTCTTCTCGGTAATCACAGGAATATTAATGAGGGCGATATAGTCAAGACTACGGGACGTGTGGTTGAGGTGCCTGTAGGTGACGCTATGCTCGGAAGAGTAGTCAATGCTCTTGGTCAGCCCATAGATGGCAAGGGACCTATCCAGACCGATAAATATCGTCAGATAGAGAGAGTTGCATCGGGTGTTATCACACGTAAGTCAGTTGATACACCTTTACAGACCGGTATCAAGGCTATCGATTCCATGGTGCCTATCGGAAGAGGACAGCGTGAGCTCATAATCGGAGACAGACAGACAGGTAAGACAGCCATAGCTATCGATACCATCATCAATCAAAAGGGACAGAATGTTAAGTGTATATATGTAGCTATAGGTCAGAAGGCTTCTACCGTAGCCAATATAGTTAAGACACTTGAAGAGTACGGAGCAATGGCATATACCACTGTGGTTGCGTCTACAGCAAGTGAACTTGCTCCTCTCCAGTACATCGCTCCTTATGCCGGATGTGCAATAGGTGAGGAATGGATGGAGAACGGACAGGACGTATTGGTCATTTATGATGACCTGAGTAAGCATGCTACTGCATACCGTACACTCTCTTTGCTTCTCAAGCGTCCGCCCGGACGTGAGGCTTATCCCGGAGATGTCTTCTATCTCCATTCAAGGCTTCTTGAGCGTGCGGCCAGAATGAGTGAAGAGTATGGCGGCGGTTCACTTACCGCACTTCCTATCATAGAGACACAGGCGGGTGATGTATCTGCATATATCCCTACCAATGTTATATCCATCACGGATGGACAGATCTATCTGGAGACTGAGATGTTCAATTCAGGATTCAGACCGGCTATCAATGCCGGACTTTCGGTATCGAGAGTTGGTGGCGCCGCACAGATCAAGGCAATGAAGAAGATCGCGGCACCTATCCGTGTGGAGCTTGCACAGTACAGAGAGCTTGCGGCATTTGCGCAGTTCGGTTCCGAACTTGATGCCGATACCAAAGAGAAGCTTGCACAGGGTGAACGTATCAGAGAGATCCTTAAGCAGCCTCAGTACAAGCCCATGCCTGTACAGTATCAGGTTATTATCATCTATGTGGCTACCAAGAAGCATCTTTTGGATGTTCCGGTCAGCGCTATTACGAGATTTGAGACTGAACTCTTCGAATTCCTCGATACCAAGTATCCTGAGATTCCGAACAATATAGCGCAGGAGAAGCAGATCTCTGATGCTACTGATGAACTTTTAGGTAAGGCTATAGCAGAGTTTAAGGCACAGTTTAAATAACTTTTACATGATTGGATGGTGATTATATATGGCGTCTATGAGAGATATCAAAAGACGTAGAAGCAGTATACAGAGCACCGGTCAGATCACAAAGGCTATGAAGCTTGTGTCTACTGTAAAGCTGCAGCGCACGAAGCAGGCGGCACAGAACAGTAAGGGCTATTTTGATTATATGTACCGCACGGTGAGTTCTATGCTTGCCAAAGCCGGACAGATCGAGCACCCTTATGTAAAAGGCAATGAGTCTGATAAAAAAGCGGTTGTTATGATTACCGGTAACAGAGGTTTGGCGGGAGGATATAATTCCAACATAGTCAAGCTTGTTACAAGGGGTGATCTCAAAAAAGAAGACATGATCATCTATACGCTGGGTAAGAAAGGCAGGGAGGCCATGAACAGACACGGCTACACTCTTGCTGAGGACTACTCGACCATGATAGACGCACCGGAGTATGTGGATGCCATGAGATTATCGGCTACATTGCTCAGTGCGTACAGAGCCGGTGAGATAGGTGAGATTTATCTGGCTTACACCAATTTTAAGAATACGGTGGTACATGAGCCTAAGCTTATGAAGCTTTTGCCGGTTGATAAGGCCGAGCAGATAGAGGGACCTGTTGAAGAAATACAGGGATCGGAAGCACCGATGAATTTTGAGCCTGAAGAGGAAGAGGCACTTGATATGATCATCCCCAAGTATGTGACCAGTATCATATACGGCGGAATGATCGAATCCGTGGCCAGTGAGAACGGAGCAAGAATGCAGGCCATGGATAATGCGACTACCAATGCCGAAGAGATGATTGACAAGCTCACGTTGCAGTACAACCGTGCAAGGCAGGGTTCCATTACGCAGGAGCTTACGGAGATCATTGCCGGTTCACAGGCGCAGAGTTAACGGACAATACTTAGCAGAAAGGAAAATAGTATGGCGGAAATGCATATAGGCAAGATTACGCAGATTATAGGAGCCGTGCTGGACATCAAGTTTGGTGAGGGAGAACTTCCTGAGATCAATGAGGCTATCAAAGTCACCAGACAGGATGGCAGTGTATTGACGGTCGAGGTGTCGCAGCACCTTGGTGACGATACGGTGAGATGTATCGCCATGGGACCTACGGATGGTCTTGTAAGAGGGATGGATGCCGCGGCTACAGGTGCACCTATCACAGTACCTGTGGGTGAGAACACACTCGGAAGAATGTTTAACGTCTTGGGAGAGCCGATAGATAACAAGCCGGCTCCGCAGACTGATACATATGAGCCGATACACAGACCTGCACCGGAATTCGTGGAGCAGGCTACGGAAGCAGAGATACTTGAGACCGGTATCAAGGTCGTTGATCTGCTCTGTCCTTATCAGAAGGGTGGTAAGATCGGACTTTTCGGAGGAGCAGGTGTTGGTAAGACAGTGCTTATTCAGGAACTTATTCGTAATATCGCTACCGAGCACGGTGGATATTCTGTATTCACCGGAGTTGGAGAGCGTACGAGAGAAGGTAACGATCTCTATTATGAGATGAAGGAATCCGGCGTTATAGACAAGACTACGATGGTCTTCGGTCAGATGAACGAGCCGCCCGGAGCGAGAATGAGAGTAGGACTTACCGGACTTACGATGGCTGAGTATTTCCGTGACAAAGCAGGTAAAGATGTCCTTCTTTTCATAGATAACATATTCAGATTTACACAGGCCGGATCTGAGGTGTCAGCTCTTTTGGGCCGAGTACCTTCTGCCGTTGGTTACCAGCCTACACTTCAGACTGAGATGGGTGCTCTTCAGGAGCGTATCACATCTACCAAGAACGGTTCGATCACTTCCGTTCAGGCCGTATATGTGCCTGCGGATGACCTTACGGACCCCGCACCGGCTACCACATTCGCGCATCTTGACGCAACCACCGTGCTTAGCCGTTCGATAGTTGAACTTGGTATTTACCCTGCGGTAGATCCTCTTGAGTCAACTTCACGTATACTTGATCCCAGGATCGTAGGTGAGGAACACTACAAAGTGGCCAGAGGAGTACAGGAGATCCTTCAGAAGTATAAAGAACTTCAGGATATTATCGCTATCCTCGGTATGGATGAACTTGGTGAAGAAGACAAGCTCACTGTTGCAAGAGCCAGAAAGATACAGAGATTCCTGTCACAGCCTTTCTTCGTTGCAGGACAGTTTACCGGACTTGAAGGTAAATACGTACCCGTAGCCGAGACCATAAGAGGCTTCAAGGAGATAATCGAAGGTAAACATGACGATATTCCCGAGAGTTATTTCCTCAATGCCGGCAGTATAGATGACGTTGTGGCGAGAGTTAAGTAGTACGCGATATTGGAGATACGTATGGCAGAGGAAAACAGCAACATCTTTGATGTGAGGGTGATCACTCCCGACAGAACATTCTATGTGGGAGAGGCTACCATGGTTGAATTTAATACCACTGAAGGCGAGATCGGAATATATAAGAAGCACATTCCCATGACTGTCATCATCAAACCCGGTGTACTTACGATCACCGGTGAGGAGGTGAAGAAAGCCGCATTACATTCAGGCTTTGCGGAGATATTGGGAGACAGCGTTACTATTCTTGCCGAAGTGATAGAATGGCCTGACGAGATAGACGAGATGAGGGCGATGGCTGCCAAGGAGAGAGCAGAAAGACTTCTGTTAGAGAGAGATCCCAAGACAGATATTGCCAGGGTCGAGACTGCTTTGCAGAGAGCTATGGCTCGTATCAATGTGCTTCACTGATACGAATATTTGAATTTTGATTGTTGTAAGGACCATGCGCTTTTTGTGCATGGTCTCTTTATCACTGTATTATTAAGGAATGAAATTTAACGGATGAAGAAGACATGGATCGCATGGGGAATATCTATAGTCGTGTTTATAGCGGCATTGATATTCTTCTCCGTATATTTTAATCAGGGAACAACTGATATGACGGTAGAAATGGCTCCTCCGAGCCTTCCCGTCGCTTATATCGATATAGACGGAATGAGAGTCAATGAGATGCATGGCTATCTTGAAAGAATGGACTGCAGTACTGTCAGAGATTCCATTACGCCTATAAGTGAAGACAGAACGGTAAGTTTTATAATAGATAAGTATGATATCGGAATAACGGACCTGAATGTGGAAGTAAGAAGTGTAGACGGAGAGAGGTTGATAGAAAACACGCGGATCCTGTATTTTGATGATTATAAGAGCAATATCAAAGCTTCGATACAGTTAAAAGATCTTATTGAACCCCAAAAGGAGTATAATCTGATATTGGTCGCTACTTTGGCTGATGGAAGAGATGTCAATTACTATACCAGGATATTGCTTAATTCAGAGACTCAAGCGAACTCCAAACTTGAATTCGTATATGATTTTAACCGCAAGACATTTTCCAAAGATTATATAAAAGAACTGTCCACGTACATGGAACCTGACAGTGAGGTTGATAATACCGATCTTGGCAATGTAACGATACACAACAATATGGATCAGCTCACCTGGGGAGACATGCCATCTCCGCGTATGGTCAAGACCCCGCTTGCCACCATTAAGGAAGTGGGAGACACCATGGCATCAATAGAACTGAAGTATCTTATGACGTCAGGGGATAATAGGGACGAGAGATACTACAATGTGACAGAGTACTATCGTATAAGAAAGACTGATCAGAGGTTTTATCTTCTGTCTTTTAACAGGCGTGTGGATGAGATATTCGTGATGGAAAAGGAATCATGTGACGCGGACAGGCTTCTGCTTGGAATACAGGGTAAAGACGGAGAACTGCTGGAGAGTGAGGGCGGTGAGATAGTTGCCTTTGAAAATGAGGGCAGGTTGTACAGCTATAATACGGTAGACAATAAGCTGATCAGGCTTTTTGCTTTCTTTGATACGGCGCAGGATGATCCTCGTAACCGCTTCAGAGGCAGCAACATCAAGATCCTCGATGTAGAAGAAAATGGAAATATTTCTTTTCTGGTATACGGATATATGAACAGGGGTATCCATGAGGGCAGAGTAGGTATAGAGGTATACTACTACGATGGATTGGTAAATACGGTTGAAGAGCAAGCTTTCATACCATACTATAAGTCGTCGCAGATATTAAAGTGTGACATGGAAAAACTGAGCTTTTTAAATGCCGGTGGAGACCTGTTTCTGTTCCTTGATGGTGTGATATATAAGGTCACTCCCGGCCTGGTAGATAAGTCTGTTATCACGCAGAATGTCAATGAGGATACGTTTTTTGTATCGGACACACAGCAGACTATAGTGTGGCAGGAACCCGATGAGAATTCGGATGATATGTACAGCAAACTGACCGTGATGAACCTTGTCAATGGCGAGACAAGCACGGTTGACGGCAGGAATGGTGAGTATGTAAGGCCTATAGGCTTTATGAATGATGATCTTATATATGGTGTCTGCAATCAGGATGATCTGATATATAATCGTCTGGGTGATGTGATATTCCCCATGAATAAAGTGATAATACGCTCAGGAGAGGGTGAAGTACTTAAGGAGTATCATGAAGATGGGATATATGTTACCGGAGGAGTTATAGACGGAAATCAGATCACATTAAAGCGCTCTGTCAGATCGGAAGAGACGGGAGAACTTTCGGATACGGATGATGATCATATTACAAGTAATGCCGAGATAAAAGAAGGGAAGAATGTATACGCCTATTCCAATGATGAGCAATATGGCAGGATCAGGGATCTGAAGGTAAAAAGAGAAGTGGATATACGTTCGCTTAAACTTCTCACCCCCAAGGAAGTTCTCTATGAGGGCGGACGAAATATAGAGCTTGCGGGAAATGAGCTTAAGGACAGATTCTTTGTATATGGTGACGGGGAGGTTGTAGGCATATATGACAAGCCTGCAAAAGCCGTGGAAAGTGCTTATTCCATAAGAGGAACCGTTATGGATGTATATGGCAATGAGATATACAGGCGAGGAGAAACGGTTCCCAGAAACCAGATAATGTCCATTGGTGAAGCCCAGACTACAGAGACCAAGGATTCCCTGGCGGTATGTCTTGATACTGTACTTTCACATCAGGGAGTGTCAAGAAATACAGAGTATATGCTTGACAGAGGAGACAGCGCATATCAGGTGTTATATAATAATCTGAACGATGTATATGTACTAAATCTGACCGGATGTAATATGGATATGATGTTGTATTATGTCAACCAAGATATTCCGGTACTGGCGTACCTGGATGATGATTCTTCGATGCTTATCATAGGATTCAATGAGCAGAATATTGTTGTAATGGATCCTAATGAAGGTACGATATATAAGATCGGAAAGCATGATTCCAGGGATATGTTTGAAGAAAACGGCAATCATTTCCTGACATATGCCAAGAGATATTCGGAATAAAAGTATCATTACAAACGCGGCTATTTGTTATATCTTGATATAACAAATAGCCGCATTTCATTACAATATCTGATATTCAAAAATCTGTTTATCTTACAGTTCACCGTTTTTGTATCTGGCGACTATGTTCTGTATTCTTTCGTTCGGTATGAGCAGATCGCTTATGGATGAATCGTGATTCAGAGTATCGATGATATAAGCGATATACTTGCTCATATCACAGCTTATGTACCACTCACGGTTAAGCAGCTCTTCGGGCTGATAGATAAGGTTTGTTGTAAGGATCTTGGTGATGATTCCTTTATCGTATGCTTCATCGAATCTGTCCAGTCCATTGGTGAAGAGTCCAAAGGTAGAGAAGATGAATATCCTTCCTGCCTTGCGCTTTTTGAGCTCTCCGGCTACTTCAAGTACACTGTCCCCGGATGAGATCATATCGTCAATTATTATGATGTCCTTGCCTTCCACACTTGAACCGAGGAATTCGTGTGCGATTATGGGATTGCGTCCTCCAACAACTCTGGTATAATCTCTTCTCTTATAGAACATACCCATATCAAAGCCTAAGACATTGGCGATATATATGGCTCTGCCCATACCGCCCTCATCGGGACTGACTACCATCATATGGTCTGAGTCAAGCTTAAGGTCGTTGACGTTATTAAGTAAGCCTTTAATAAATTGGTACGCAGGCTGTATTGTCTCAAATCCGTTCAATGGGATAGCATTCTGTACTCTGGGATCATGTGCATCAAATGTGATGATGTTATCCACGCCCATTTTGACGAGTTCCTGAAGAGCAATGGCACAGTCAAGAGATTCTCTTGCGGTACGTCTGTGCTGCCTGCTTTCGTACAGGAATGGCATGATCACCGTGATTCTTCTGGCTTTACCGCCAACAGCGGCTATTATTCTCTTAAGATCCTGATAATGGTCATCGGGCGACATATGATTGATGTTACCACCCATGGAATACGTGAGAGAATAATTACATACATCGACCAATATGAAGAGATCGGAACCTCGAACTGATTCCAATATCTCGCCCTTGCCTTCACCGGTACCGAATCTCGGAACTCTGGTGTTGAGTATATATGAGTCACGCTGATATCCTGCGAAAGCTATGCTGTTCTTGTGCTCGTTCTCACGCTCGGTACGCCATTTGACCAAATAGGAATCAATGCTTTCTCCGAGTTCCTTACAACTGCTTAAGGGTATGATCCGTAAAGAACCTACGGGAATGGACTCCAGATTGCGTTTTTCTTCACGCTTTTCGGCGCTTGTGCTGCTCATATAAGCTCGTCCTCACTTTCTTTGCTTAAGAGATTTGATTGTCAAATTTATGTGCTATCCTGATATCCGGGCCGGACATCCTGCAAAAAGTATATCCGCCGGTGAGTCGGGAAAAGATTCTGTCCGTATATCTGTCGCGCAGTTCTTCCAATGAGAGATTGGTCGATATGATCACAGATCTCTTCTTGAGCGCGCGTTCATTGATCAGGTTAAAAAGCGATGATATGGTGAAACTGTTGGTAAGTTCTGTTCCAAGATCATCTATGATCAGCAGCTCACTGTCAAATATAGGATTGTCTGAAGATACGCAGTCCCTGCTGTTCCGGTCGTTCTTATCAAAGGCATTCCTTGCCAACTCATCCATCAGAGCTATCGTGCTGAAATATACCACGGAGTGGCCTTCTTTGATAAGCTCCTTGGCTATACATGAGGATAACAATGATTTGCCAGTACCAACTGTACCATAGAATAAAAGATTTTGGTAGTCGGAATTGAAATTCTTAACAAAAGAAAGAGACTTATTCTTGGAATCTCTGAAATTCTCAAGATCGTCTCCACTGTAATACTTCTCTGATACCATGTCAAAACCGGCCTCTTCGAGAGACTGTTTGATGCCTGACTGATCAAATAGTCTTGAGATCTGAAGTGACATTTCTTTCTTTTTAAAACAATGACACTTGACACCGTTGCTGTATCCGGTGTCATGGCAATCACCGCACTTGTATATGGGGTCAAGATAGTCATCGGGAAGGCCGGCCTCGGACAGAAGTGCCTTTTTCTTCGCTGAAAGTGCACGGATCCGTTCAGAAACGGGCTCTGCAGGAGCATCAGAACCTGACAGGGCATGTCTGGCATATGCCACACTTAATGATGCTATCTCTTCTGAAAGCTCCCTGTAGCCGGGAACATTCGAATAGACATATGCCTTTCTTCTGTCCTGCTCCCTGGCAGAATCCATACGGTCTTCTTCGTATCCTCTTAATATAATATCAACATCTGCTCTGGAAAGTGACATTATCATCTCCGTCCCACGCCATTAGGCGTCTGTCTATTTTCTCAAAAGCTGTTTCTCAAGCTTGCCGAAATCATAATCATTTTGTTCAAACTGGTGGAACATGGTAGCCGGAGTCTTCTTCTTGGTGGCGGAAGAACTCTTGGCACGAGCCTTACCTGAGGAAGAAGGATCTCCTTCAAAGTCCGAAGTATATGCACGCGCTTTCTTCACGGAATCTATGTCGTGTTCCGCCCAGTCGATGGCCACTTTGTCCATATATGCAAAACTGTACTTGCCGCGTGAAACACAAAACTGAAGAAGATGGTCTATAAGTTCCGACGAAAAGCCGAGCTCATCACAGTAGAACATGATGGAACGGATATCGGAAGCACTCAAGGGCTTCTTAAGATATTGTTCCGCTACAAAAATAAGCTGAGAGGTCTCTTCACGCTGCTTAAATTCTTTGAGGGCAGCAGCGGAATAAGAAGGCTTATGATAGGTCAAAGTCTCATCGGATACAGATGTATCGACCATAGCAGATGCCCTGTTGCCCGGGAAATCCACCATAGATGTGATGGACGCGGGAGCTGACACTGCCGCAGGTACCGGTGATACAACCGGTGATATCACGGGCATGGGTGTTGCTACAGGTGCAACAGCCATGCGTGTAGGTTCGTGCATGCGTATCCCGACTATTCCCCCGTTACTGTCATAGTCAAGAGACATGATGCCCTTCTTTTCCCAGTAGCGAAGAGCACGACATACGTCCTTCTCCGTATGGTTGAACATATCGGCTATATCACTTATATTGGTGAGCTTCTTGGCGCTGAGCATGCGAATAAGGTACAGGTATACCTTGATCTGGCAGTCGTTCGCATCAGCGAGATATTCATCAATGAAAAAATTGGATACTGTGATACTGCCGGGATCACAGTCTCTGTAAAGCGTTAATTCACACATTTCTACTCCCACATAAAGTTTTTCGACAAGATGGATTATAGCATAGACATATCCAAAATAAAATAGGTCCGAAGCCCGCAAACACTGATAAAACAGGCGTTTTTGGACTATGTGGATTGTGTGGACAATGTGGATATCTTAAAAATGTATCGGGAAAACATCGGTGTTATGCGAAAAGAAGGAAATAAAAATATCCACAAAAGAAAGTATCACATACGACACTTAAATTTGTGGATAATGTGGATAATTATAAGCCTAAGAGATTATCTCCGACTTTAACGATATCTCCGGCACCCATAGTTATCAACAAGTCGCCGGGAATACATTTTTCCAAACAAAAATTTTCTATCTCGTCAAATGTAGGGAAATAATAACATTCGGTACCTAATGTGCGAAGTTCGTTAAGTAGGTCAACGGAGCTGATACCGATAGTATTCTTCTCTCTGGCTGCATATATATCTGCCAAAACAACAACATCTGCTATTGACAGAGCTTTGGCGAAATCACTCAAAAATGCCTTAGTCCTTGTATAGGTATGAGGCTGGAATACAACCCAAAGGCGGTTATGTTTGCAGGCCTTGGCGCTGGTAAGAGTGGTTGCGATCTCCGTGGGATGGTGAGCATAGTCGTCTATTACGGTAACTTCACCTATGCAGCCTTTGTATTCAAAACGTCTGGCTGTTCCGCCGAAGTCGGATATAAGACGGATCGAAGTGTCTGTAGGTATACCGCAGAGATCACAGCAACAAAGCGCAGCCATGGAATTGGCAACATTATGTCTGCCGGGAACCTTAAGACTCACGGTCTTTGTGCCGCCCGGGAAATGTAGCGTGTAGGTGGCATGGCAGAGTTCGTCATAAGTGATGTCGGTGGCATAATAATCGCAGCTGTCATTGAATCCGAAAGTATATATGTTGCATGGAAGCTCGGATGTGATGGCATCAAGATTGTCTATCTCGCCGTTGATCACCAGGGATCCGTCCATGGGCAGAAGTGAGGCGAACTCGGTGAACGAATGCCTGATATCGTCTATATCCTTGAAGAAATCCATATGGTCTTCTTCTATATTTAGTATCAATGCTATACGTGGGAAAAATGACAGAAAACTGTTGGTGTATTCACATGCCTCCGTTACGAAATACTCGGAATGGCCTATACGTACGTTGCCGCCTATGCTGCTTAACATTCCGCCTACGGTCAGGGTAGGATCCATATCGCAGCCTACTAAGATCTCGGATATCATGGACGTAGTCGTGGTCTTGCCGTGAGTACCTGATATTGCTATGGGCAGACCGAAGTTCTTCATGATCTCACCGAGTAGCTGCGCGCGTGTGAGAGTGGGGATGCCCAATCTTCCTACCTCGACCCACTCCGGATTGTCCGGATGTATGGCTGCGGTGTATACGAAAAGATCGATATCCGGCGTGATATTGGTCTTGCGCTGGCCGATATATACCTTGATCCCCTTCTCTTCCAATGAAGAAGTGAGTTCGGATGCTTTCATGTCTGAACCCGAAATCTTAAATCCGCGGCTGTGAAGTATCTCGGCGAGTCCGCTCATGCTTATGCCGCCTATTCCGCAAAAGAAAACATTAACAGGTTTGTTAAAGTCTATCTGGTACATTTTGTCCTCGTATTCATGATGTATTCCATAATGTTACGTCTAATATTTTAACGCAAAAAACAGCCAATTACAATTGTATGGAAAATTAACTAAAAATAGTGTTGAATTTCTCTGATTTTTGTAAAAATTATTCACAATTTAGAAGCGATATGCTATAATTTCTATACATTTACTTCTTTTAATATGGAGGAAGCGTATGATCAAAAAAGAGATGATAGCTATGCTGCTTGCGGGCGGGCAGGGCAGCAGACTAGGGGTATTGACATCCAAGGTTGCCAAACCGGCGGTTTCTTTCGGCGGCAAGTACAGGATCATAGATTTCCCTTTGAGCAACTGTATCAATTCAGGAGTGGATACGGTCGGAGTTCTTACACAGTACCAGCCCTTGAGACTGAATACACATATCGGTATAGGCATACCGTGGGATTTAGACCGTAATATAGGCGGAGTTACGATTCTTCCTCCCTATGAGAAGATATCGAATACAGATTGGTACACGGGTACGGCCAATGCCATATATCAGAATATAGATTATATTGACAGCTTTAATCCCGAATATGTACTGATCCTTTCCGGCGATCATATATATAAGATGGATTACGAGGTGATGCTTGACTTCCACAAGCAGAACAAGGCGGATTGTACGATAGCGGTTATGCCTGTTCCCATGGAAGAAGCCAAGCGTTTTGGTATCATGATCACCGATGAGAACAGGAAGATCACGGATTTCGAGGAGAAGCCCGAGAATCCGAGAAGCAATCTTGCTTCGATGGGTATATACATATTCAACTGGGATGTTCTCAGACAGGCCATGGTGGAGAAGGCACAGGTTCCGGGACTTGACTTTGGCAAGCATATCATTCCGTATTGCCATGAGAAGGGTTCTCCGATGTACGCATACGAGTTCAATGGATATTGGAAGGATGTCGGTACTCTCAATTCGTACTGGGAAGCCAATATGGAACTTATCGATATAGTGCCGGAATTCAATCTGTATGAAGAATACTGGAAGATATATACTCACAGCGAGGCACTTCCTCCGCAGTATTATGCACCGGGCAGTGTTGTAGAACGCAGTATTGTCGGCGAAGGCAGTGAGATATACGGACAGATATACAATTCGGTGATCGGCTGCGGTGTCACAATCGGCAGGGGTGCCGTTATCAGAGATTCGATAGTCATGAACAATACCGTCATCGGCGAGGGCTGCGAGCTGTACAAGACGATCGTGGCTGAGAATGTCGATATTGGTTCGGGCAGCAGGTTCGGTATAGGTGACGAGGTCGAGAATGAGACCGATCCTCATATATACAATCACGGACTTGTGTGCGTGGGCGAGAGAAGTATTATTCCTTCGGGTATTACGGTCGGTAAGAATGCATGCATATTCGGAGAGACCGACTTGACAGATTATGAGAATGCGTCACTTGGAAGCGGCAAGACATTGATCAAGGCGGAGGATTAGATATGAGAGCGATAGGTATCATACTTGCGGGTGGAAATAATCACCGAATGAAAGAATTGTCCGCCAAGAGGGCGGTAGGAGCCATGCCGATAGCCGGCAGTTTCAGAGCGATTGATTTTGCCCTGAGTAACATGTCCAATTCCCATATTCAGAAGGTTGCGGTATTCACACAGTACAATGCGCGCAGCTTAAATGAGCACCTTAGTTCTTCTAAATGGTGGGATTTCGGTCGTAAGCAGGGTGGACTATTTGTCTTTACTCCTGCGGTCACTGCAGACAACAGCCTGTGGTTCAGAGGCACGGCAGACGCCATATACCAGAATCTGGACTACCTTAAGTCCAGCCATGAGCCGTACGTGGTTATCGGTTCGGCAGATTGTGTATATAAACTGGACTATAACAGAGTTTTAGAGTATCATATTGAGAAGAAAGCCGATATCACGGTAGTATGCAAGGATATGCCGGCAGATATGAAGGTGGAGAGATACGGCACCGTTAAGATGAACGAAGAGTGCAAGATACTTGAGTTCGAGGAAAAACCTATCGTTGCCAAGTCCAACACCATATCATGCGGTATATATGTGATAAGGCGCCGACTGCTCATTGAGATGATAGAGAGATGTGCGGAAGAAGACAGATATGACTTTGTCCGTGATGTGCTCATCAGATATAAGGATCAGAAGGATATATACGGATACAAGCTCAAGAGTTACTGGAAGAACATCTCTACCATTGAGGACTATTTTGCAGCCAATATGGATTTTCTTGAAGAAGATGTACGAGATTACTTCTTTAGGCAATATCCCGAGATATATTCGAAGGTGGATGATCTGCCGCCGGCTAAGTTCAATACCGGTGCACATATATCCAACAGCCTTATAAGCAGCGGTACCATCGTGAATGGTTCCGTTGAGAATTCAGTGGTCTTCCGTAAGACATTCATAGGCAACAACTGTACCATTAAGAATTCTATTATACTGAATGATGTGTATATCGGAGACAATTCATATATAGAGAACTGTATAGTGGAGAGTCATGGTACTGTAAGAGCTAATTCATATCACAAGGGGGAGAATGGTATAGAGATAGTTCTGGAGAACAGTGACCGCTATGTAATGTAGCGCCATAGTGCAGGTTTAGGGTCAACATGTCACAATTGGAGGTGCTGTTATGGAAATCACTAATGTTAGAGTGCGTAAGATCGCCAAAGAAGGCAAGATGAAGGCGGTCGCATCTGTCACTTTGGATGATGAGTTTGTTGTACATGACATCAAAGTCATCGAAGGAGATAAGGGACTGTTCATTGCCATGCCGAGCAAGAAGGCTACCGACGGAGAGTATAGGGATATAGCTCATCCCATCAATTCTTCGGTGCGCGAGAGATGGCAGAGAGAGATCATCAAGGCTTATGAGGAAGCATTGCTTTCCCCGGATGAAGTGGTTGGGGACTGAGATATAAGATATACGGGGTATGACAAAATATTGAAAGACTGAGGACCGTGGGGTTATCTCCACGGTCTTTTTGTGTTATACTTTTATCTATGTATATAATAGCTGGTCTGGGTAATCCGGAAGAAAAATATCGTGCCACCAGGCACAACATAGGTTTTAACATAGTGGACGTCCTTGCAGCGAGACATGATATTACCATAGGAAGCAAGGAAAGTCTTGCTATGGTGGGCAAGGGTTATATATGCGGACAGAAGGTCATATTGGCAGAACCCATGACATATATGAATAACAGCGGGGACAGCCTTATTGCTCTGGCGCAGTATTATAAGATAGATATTACGAAGGAACTGATCGTAGTATATGATGATATAGATCTTCCTGTCGGCAAGATCCGTTTGCGCCCCGAAGGAAGTGCGGGCGGACACAACGGTATCAAGAGTATTATTTCAAGACTGGGTACCCAGAACTTTTCAAGACTCAGAATGGGAGTGGGTAGCAAGCCCGAGCAGATGGATCTTGTGGATCATGTTTTGGGTCATTTTTCCGCAGAAGATAAAAAGATCATGGAGGCCTCGATGGACAGGGCCTGTGACGCGATAGAATCGATACTTACAGATGGCATAATGACGGCCATGAATAAGTATAACTGATGTAATCCTGGGTGATATATGAATACACTTCTGAATCCGCTTAAGGACTGGGCGGATCGTGAACAGGCCTTGGAAGGCCTTAAGTCTCATAAAACAATAGCCGTCTCAGGCTGTATAGATTCCGGCAAGATCAATATAGTGGAGAGCCTGTGCCTTGATAAAAGACATAAGCTCATACTTACTCATTCGGAGCAGAGAGTGCGTGAGATAGCACAAGAAGTGCGCCTTTACGAGCGCAATGTTATGATCTTTCCTGCCAAAGATCTGATATTCTATCAGGCAGACATCCACGGTAACAAGCTCATAAGTGACAGAATGGCCGTTATACGCCGGCTTCTTGAGGGAAGCGTCACTACCGTTGTGACGACGTTTGAGGCAATCATGACGCACATGGTATCGCCGGATATATATAGGGCTCACACGTTTACCATATCATCAGGGGATACAGTGGATGAACGCCGTCTTCAGACTGCTCTTGTCAATATGGGTTACGAGCGCAATCCTCAGGTGGAAGCGGCAGGACAGTTCTCTGTAAGAGGCGGTATCATAGATATATTTGACCCTACGCAGGATAATCCGTATCGAATCGAACTGTGGGGTGAGGATGTGGAGTCCATACGTTCTTTCGATGTGGACAGTCAGCGTTCCTATGAAAAACTTGAGGCAATTGACATTTTTCCCGCTGTAGAACTTGTGATGACTGATGAAGAACTCCTGAGGGGCCTTAAGAAGATCGAGGCAGATGCGGACGCAGCGGTTAGTGCATTGCGCAAAGATTTTCATACGGAAGAAGGACACAGGCTTGCCCAGATGGTCAAGAACCTGCGTGAGGATATCACCGAATTTGGTCGTATGACCAATTTGGAGAGCTATATAGACTATTTCTATGATGAAACGGTTCTGTTCTCGGGATATTTTGATAAAGATGATTCCGTTATAGTGATTGATGAACCCAGACGTGTGTCCGAACATATCGACGCGATCGAGCATGAATTCGGTGAGAGCATGCGCCAAAGACTCCTTGGCGGATATGTTTTAAAAGGGCAGACCGGGATCATGTGCAGCCTTAAGGAAGCCATGGCACACTGCAGGGATTATCCCATGCTGTTACTGTCTACATTGGATGACAGAAGCGGTATTGCAAAAGCGGATATTAAGGTTAACATAACTTCTAAATCGGTAGCGCCCTATAAAGGCCATTTTGACCTCTTGTTAAAGGATCTGGCGGAGTATAAGAAGAAGGGATATAAAGTCGCTGCGCTGTCCGGATCGCGCACCAGGGCGGAGAGGCTGGCTAAAGACTTAAGAGACAATGAAATAACGGCCGTTTTTTCAAATGATCCGATGAGGGACATCATATCCGGAGAGATCCTGTGTATGCATGGCAATTTGAAGAGCGGTTTTGAATATCCTCTGCTTAAATACGTTGTTATATCAGAGAGTGACATATTCGGCTCGGGAGAGCATAAGAAGCGACCCAAGAAGAAATATCAGGGTCAGAAGATACGCGATTTCGGTGAACTCAAGATAGGTGACTTCGTCGTACACGAGAATCATGGCATAGGTATATATAAGGGTATAGAGAAGGTCGAGGTGGATAAAGTCACCAAAGACTATATGAAGATAGAATATAAGGACGGGGGTATCTTATATGTGTTGGCGACCGGCTTTGACGTATTGCAGAAATACGCATCGGTCGATACGGCGAAAAAACCAAGGCTCAATAAACTTGGCGGTAAGGAGTGGGGCACCGTCAAATCCAAAGTCAGAACTGCTGTTGATGAAGTGGCAGGTGATCTGGTGAGACTCTATGCCATCAGGCAGAGCAGGGAAGGTTATGCTTTCAGTCCCGACACTGTTTGGCAGAGAGAATTTGAAGAACTGTTTCCATATGAAGAAACCGCCGATCAGCTCTCCGCGGTCGAAGATACAAAGAAGGATATGGAGAGCAAACGTATAATGGACAGGCTAATATGCGGCGATGTAGGTTACGGTAAGACGGAGATCGCCATAAGGGCCGCATTTAAGGCAGTGACTGACGGCAAACAGGTGGCCATACTCGTGCCCACCACCATTCTTGCAAGTCAGCACTACAATACATTTATGGCGCGTATGATGAATTATCCTATAAAGATAGACATTCTGTCGCGTTTTAAGAGCCCTTCCGAACAGAAAAAGACCGTAGAAGCCATAAGCAAGGGTATGGTCGATATCGTTATAGGCACGCACAGGCTCCTTTCGGATGATGTTATATATAAGGATCTCGGTCTGCTCATTGTGGATGAGGAGCAGCGCTTTGGAGTGACCCACAAGGAGAAACTTAAGAAACTTAAGGAAAATGTGGATGTTCTCACTCTTTCTGCCACCCCGATTCCCAGAACCCTTCATATGTCGTTAGTGGGCATAAGAGACATGAGCGTCCTTGAAGAACCGCCGGGAGAGAGACTTCCGATACAGACATTTGTATGCGAATGCAATGAACAGATGGTACGTGAGGCCATTGTAAGAGAGATATCCAGAGGCGGACAGGTATATTACATTTATAATCGCGTTGCAGGCATAGCGGACGAGGCGGCCAGGATCGCCGAACTTGTTCCTGAAGCCAATATAGCTTTTGCTCATGGCAGAATGAAAGAATCCGAACTGGAAAGGATCATGTACGATTTCATAGCCGGGGAGATAGACGTGCTCGTATCCACCACGATCATAGAGACTGGCATGGACATATCCAATGTCAATACCGTGATCATACAGGACTCCGACAGATTCGGCCTTTCTCAGCTGTATCAGCTGCGCGGAAGAGTCGGAAGATCCAACCGCACGGCATATGCATTCCTTATGTACAAGAGGGATAAGCTTTTAAGAGAAGTGGCGGAAAAGAGACTTGAAGCAATAAAGGAATTCACTGAACTCGGAAGCGGATTTAAGATAGCGATGAGAGATCTTGAGATCAGAGGTGCGGGTAACCTTCTTGGCCGCAAGCAGCATGGTCATATGGAAGCCGTAGGATATGATCTGTACTGCAAGATGCTAAGTGATGCGGTGAAGACGTTAAAGGGTGAGGATACCGAACTTGACAGTTTCGAGACTCAGATAGATCTGGATATAGATGCTTTTATTCCGGGCGAATACATTATGAATGAAGTGCAGAAGCTTGATATCTATAAGAGGATAGCTTCAATAGAGAGTAAAGATGAGGCCGGAGAACTTGCAGATGAACTTGAGGACAGATTCGGCAAGGTTCCGGAAAGCGTCAGCAATCTTTTGCGGATAACACTTCTTAAGGAAAAAGCACATAAGGTTTACATAACTGATGTGAGAGGCGGAAAGGGCCAGATAAAGCTGCTAATGAAGCCTGATGCAGGCATCAGGGTGGACAGGATACCGGATGTGATGTTAAGAGCGGGCAAAGGCTTTAAGTTTGTCACCAAGGGAACGCCGTATTTCCTGTATACATACAGGCAGGAGGGACTCCGGCAAAAGGACGAGAGGATATTGCTTGAAAAACTTGAAGAATTATTGGATATGATGCTGGAAATGCTGGTATGATCTAAGCGTTTAATTGGGATATTCGATATTCACATTGGGTCTTACGTATGTTAAAATATGGATAATTGCGATTTGTGACTGTTTGACCTGTGCGGAGTTTGTGTGATCACGGATTACCGGACGGGCGTGGTGACTTATCCGATAGGAGGAGATTATGTACAATTCGGTAGATACAGCGCTCAATTTCGTAGACAGAGAGCATGAGACGCTTAAGTTTTGGAATGACAACGACATATTCCGCAAGAGTATGGAACAGAGAGAGGGATGTCCTACATACACATTCTATGACGGACCTCCGACTGCCAACGGTAAGCCTCATATAGGACATGTGCTCACACGTGTTATTAAGGATATGATCCCCAGATACAGGACCATGAAGGGTTATATGGTGCCCAGAAAGGCCGGCTGGGATACACATGGCCTGCCTGTTGAACTCGAGGTGGAGAAGCTGCTCGGACTTAACGGCAAGGAACAGATAGAAGAATACGGTATGGAGCCCTTTATAGACAAGTGTAAGGAATCCGTATGGAAATATAAGGGCATGTGGGAGAATTTCTCCGGAACGGTCGGATTCTGGGCCGATATGGATGATCCATATGTCACATATCATGATGATTATATTGAGTCTGAGTGGTGGGCACTTAAAGAGATATGGAAAAAGGGCCTGCTCTACAAAGGATTTAAGATCGTGCCCTATTGTCCCCGCTGCGGAACACCTCTTTCGAGTGCGGAAGTATCGCAGGGATATAAGACAGTTAAGGAGCGTTCAGCTATCGTTAGATTCAGGGCAGCAGGTGAAGATGCCTACTTCCTTGCATGGACGACTACTCCATGGACACTTCCTTCCAATGTTGCACTTTGCGTCAACCCGTCAGAGGCCTACTGTAAGGTCAAAGCGGCTGACGGATATACATATTACATGGCTAAGGCTTTGCTCGATACCGTTTTGGCACCGTTGGCAAAGGAAGACGAGCCTGCTTATAAGATACTTGAGGAATACACAGGCAAGGAACTTGAACGCAAAGAATATGAGCCCTTATATGAGTGCGCCAAGAATGTGGCTGACAAGCAGGGCAAAAAAGGCTTTTATGTGACATGTGATGACTATGTCACCATGTCAGATGGTACAGGTATTGTACATATCGCTCCTGCTTTCGGTGAAGATGACGCCAATGTAGGACGCAATTA
>JAILKC010000090.1 GCA_024694055.1 Lachnospiraceae bacterium
TGAGGAGGATCAGAATCGCCTGACTTCTATCAAAAGAAAGTCCTTGATCTGGAAGATTATAATAGGCATCATAATAGCTGCGATGTTCGCAGTGGGTATCGTATCCGTCATAATAAAGAAAAAGAGTGAGAACGACGATGCGGATGGCAATGCGACAGCGGCTGCCAAAAAGAGTGCCGACGCAGATTCGGCTACAGATAAGAAGGATGCCGTAGATGCCGAGAATAGAAATGAAACGGCAGATGCTGAAAATGATGCTGCTGATAGCAAAGAAGCAACCGAGGCTGCATCTGAAGCAGAAAATGATACGAAGGCAGCCGAGACTGAGAACAGTGAGATAATCGATCTTGACTCGGATGAGTCACTGAATGTGAAGAAATGAAACTGATAATACAGATACCGTGCTATAACGAGGCAGATACTCTCAAGATCACGCTTGATGATCTGCCGAAAGCCATAGACGGAGTGGATACAATAGAATATCTCATAATAGATGACGGCAGCAGTGACGATACCGTGAAGGTGGCCAAAGAGTGGGGAGTACAGCACATAGTGAGCTTTCCAAAGAACAAGGGCCTTGCCAAGGGATTCATGGCAGGTATAGACGGCTGTCTTAAGGCAGGGGCTGACATAATCGTCAATACCGATGCCGATAATCAGTATTGCGGTGAGGATATAAAAACCCTTATTAAGCCTATACTTGATCATGAGGCCGATATAGTCATAGGAGCCAGACCGATCGATGATAATGAGGAATTCAGCTGGCTTAAGAAGAGACTTCAGCATATAGGAAGCAAGGCAGTAAGACTTGCGAGCAATACGGACATACCGGATGCACCCAGTGGATTTAGAGCTTTTTCAAGAGAAGGTGCACTGCGAATCAATGTGGTCAACGACTACACATATACGCTTGAGACCATAGTTCAGGCAGGCAGAGAGAAGATACCCATGGTCAGTGTCCCTGTTCGGACGAATCCTGCCCTTAGGGAATCAAGGCTTATGAGCAGCATGTTTCGCTATGTCAGGACATCGATGCTTACGATACTTCGCGCGTATCTTGTCTATAAGCCGCTTAAGGCCTTTGCGTTCCTTAGCATATTCCCGACGATCCCGGCTATCATCATATGGATCAGATTCTTAACATTTTACTTTACATCGGGCGGCGCGGGACATATACAGAGCCTTATACTTGCATGTACACTGCTTATCATAGGTTTTGTGACGCTTATGATAGGTATACTTGCCGATGCTGTATGCGCCAATCGCAAGATATTACAGGATACCCAATATCATATCAGGCGAATGGATTACTTCGGATCAGACAAGAGTAATGGATAATAGAGGGGACAACATATCAATTAAAAAGAATGTGATAATGAACGTGCTGCTTGCCATGTCTTCTTTCGTGGTGCCGCTTATCACTTTTCCTTATACATCAAGGATCCTTCACCCGGTCGGAACGGGCAGGATCGCTTTTATGATGTCCTTTATGGAATATTTCAATATGATAGCTCTGCTCGGCATCCCTACCTACGGCATCAAAGCGTGCGCAAAGGTGAGGGAGGACAAGGAAGAGCTGTCTCGCGTGGTTCATGAACTGCTCATGATCAGCCTTATAATGGCTGTGCTTGTGTATGTGGTACTGGCCGCGTTTTTTTTATGTGTGCCAAGACTTGCGGCAGAGAAGGAACTGTTCGTCATCTTCGCGACCACGGTGTTACTTAATGCCATAGGCATGGAGTGGCTCTATCAGGGGCTTGAACAGTACTCATACATAACTGTAAGATCGCTCATCTTTAAGCTTATAGGCATTGTGGCGATGTTTGCCCTTGTTAAGGAAGAAAAGGATTATATCATCTACGGTGCGATCATGATCTTCGCGGCCTCGGCATCCAATGTGCTCAACTTTTTCCATTCGGGAAAATATGTGCATAAAAGATGGCTTGGACACTACAATCCCACCAAGCATCTTGGGGGAATCATGCTGCTCTTTACGATGGCATGTGCCACCAAGGTGTATACGAATCTGGATTCGGTCATGCTTGGTTTTATGACGACCGATACGGATGTGGGCTATTATAATGCGTCGGTGAAGATCAAGGCCATCCTTGTGAGCATGATCACGGCACTGGGCGCAGTCTTGCTGCCGAGATCGTCATATTATCTGGAAAACGGGCGAGAGGATGAATTTGAGAAGATATCAGCCAAGGCCCTTAAGTGGGTTATCTTCATCGGCTTGCCGGTGTCGGTTTTTTTTATGATATTTGCAAAAGAGGGGATACTTTTCTTATCCGGCAGCCTTTATGAGGCTTCGATACTTCCGATGCAGATCATGATGCCGACTGTGCTTTTTATCGGAATTACCAATGTGCTGGGGATCCAGATGTTAATACCGATGAATAAGGAAAAAACGGTGCTCAAATCCGTGATAATCGGGGCGGTGCTTGATTTTATCATAAATATCCTGTTGATCGGACGTTTAAGGTCGGTGGGAGCCGCCATCGGAACGCTTGCGGCTGAGCTTGCGGTGCTCATATATCAGTATCTGAATCTGAAAGACCGAATAAAGCGTATGCTTAGCGGATACCGCGCATTAAACAATGTGATCGCGATACTTATAGCCGTCATCTGTGCGGTATGGGTGAAGAGGCTTGATATGCCTCCTTTCTTTGCACTTGTGATTGAAGCCGTGTGTTTTTTTACCGTATATGCGTTATTTATGTATCTTAGGAAAGATGAGATCATAACGGAACTTATAGGGGATGTGAAGGACAAACTTAAAGGAATTAAAAGATGAAAGATAAGAAAGACATAAAGATACTGATATCCTGTCATAAACCTACGGAATATATATCCAATGATGTGCTTATGCCCATCCAGGTCGGCAGCAGTCTCGGTAATACCAGACTGTCAGGGATGCTTCATGATGATGAAGGGGATAATATATCGAATCTCAATCACAAGTACTGTGAGCTTACGGCGCAGTATTGGGCATGGAAGAATCTTGACTGTGAGTATTACGGATTCTTTCACTATCGCAGATATCTTTCGTTTGCGGATTTTAACGGCAAGTTTGACGGATGGGG
>JAILKC010000103.1 GCA_024694055.1 Lachnospiraceae bacterium
GACAGATCGGATGATGCAAGAGAATATTTCGATGGCTGGGGTGGCAGAGCCTATATTTTTTCACCGACTACAGAATCGATCTGGTTGCCTTCGCGCACCAAGGAAGTGAATGATCATAATCTGTATATTGATTCAGAGGCATTTCGAAAACTTGGAGGACGATATGTATTCTCGAGGATTGAACTCGATAACGCTGATGATCTCGGCTTGATCCTCATCAATTCTTATACGGAAGCATCGAGCCCTTATACGATATGGGTTTATAAGAATTAGGTTTTTACGTTATGTATGACTTGCAAGGAAAAAAAGGTTCGTGATAAGGTATATAACGTAAGGAACCGTAAAATGAAGAATGAGTATAAAACAAAAACGAGACTTGCTATTGTAGAATTCCTGAGAGAGAATGCGGATACTCGCTTTACTGCAAGGGATGTATTGAACGCAGTTAATAAATTGGGCAATAATCTGGACAGATCGACAGTTTATAGGAATCTCGAAAGATTGTGTATGGAAGGCAGACTTGTAAAATACAGAGAAACGGATATTAATGCCACATGCTATCAGTATTCTGAAGAGCATGGCTCATGCCACGATCATATGCATGCCCAGTGTTCTGAATGTGGCAGGATTTTTCATCTTGATAATTCTGTACTTGACGATGCCGCAAAGAGAATAAAGGCTGAATACGGTCTGGAGATCAATTACGGTAAGACCGTTATTATAGGCGTGTGTGACGAGTGTAAAGAACTGGATGGAGAAAAAGCAGATTAAGAGACAGATTGTAATGAGGAGAACCTCGAATGTCGAACGGCATTCGAGGTATTTTTTTGCATAGACGGAGAAGATATGCAACAATGTTGCATATTCATTGACAAGTCGGGATAGTCAGGCGTATAATGCTGAATTGCAACTGTGTGGCAAATTCAAATAAGAGAATGGAGTGAATATAATGTCTACCAGAGAAGTACCTATCGTGATCATCACCGGATATCTCGGTTCCGGAAAGACCACGTTAATGCAAAACATATTGAGACAGGAAAAACGAAAGGTCGCATTGATCGTTAATGATATGGGAAGCATCAATATAGATGCATCCATACTTAACAAGACGGGCAATCAGGTGGCACAGCTTGAGATGGTGGAAATGCAGAACGGATGCATCTGCTGTACTCTGCGAGATGAATTCATCGCAGAGATAGAACGACTGTCAGAAGACAGGAGTATTGAAGCTGTCTTCGTAGAGGCGTCAGGTATCAGCGAGCCGTCTTCCATAGCCGGTGCATTTTTAAACTATGAGGAGATGACAGAGGATACCAGAGTGTATCTTAAGACCGTGGTGTCTGTTGTGGATGTGGACAGGATATACAGAGAGTTTTTATATAATCTGACATCCGACGAAGATACTGAGGAGGGAGATGTGATCAATCTTATTATGGATCAGATAGAATTCTGTAATCTGATGATCCTTAATAAGACAGACCTTCTTTCTGCCGAACAGTTGGGTGAAGTCAAACAAGGACTTCGCGGTCTTCAGCAGGAAGCGGAGATGATCGAGTGTGTGAACGGTGAAGTTGATCTTGAGGTCATTCTTAACAGGGAAGAATTTGATTTTGATGAGGTGGAGGCTTACAGTGCTGTTCAGAAAGCGCTGAATAATTGTGAACATGACGATGAGAAAGCCTGTGTGGATGAATACGGGATTTTGTCGTTCGTCTTTGAGGAGAGAAGACCTTTTAACCGCAAAGCATTTAATAAACTTGTTGAGGAGTACCCGGAGGTACTCATCCGAACAAAGGGTTACATATGGTTTTCGGATGACTGGAAACATGTGCAGCTCTTTGAACAGGCAGGGAGAAATGCTTCGATAACGGAAATATCAGAATGGGTTGCAGCATGGCCGAAGGACGAACTTGATAAGGTTGTAAGTGATTTCCCTGATATCAAGGATGACTGGGATGAGACTTATGGAGACAGATGCAATCAGGTTGTTTTCATCGGAAAAGGATACGAAAAATCAGAGATCTTAAAACTCCTGTATGATTGTATTGAGAAAGCCGGATGAAGCATATGAGTACTGTATATTTTGTGAATGGTTTTCTTGAAGCGGGGAAAACCACGTTTATCAAAGAACTGATCGGAAGAGAGTCTTTTCGGATTGCCGGAAAGACTCTGATTTTGTTATGCGAAGAAGGTGAGATCGAGTATGATGATGATGAACTTGCCGTGTCTGATTCGGTTGTAGAAATCATTGACGATGAGGAGGCTTTTAACGAAAAAACCATCGCCCAATTAGAGAAAAAGCACAGACCGGAAAGAGTGATAGTAGAGTATAACGGAATGTGGGACAGAAAGGAACTTGATTTTCCGGAGGATTGGGCAGACGTCATGGAAATAGCCGTGTTTGACGCCACCACATTCAAACTTTATTCAGACAATATGCGCTCGCTTTTGGCCGAACAGGTACGGCACGCAGAACTTGTTATTTTTTATAAGGCTGACGAAGTACGGGATAAGCTGGCTTATTATTCCAGGTGTATCAAAGCGATAAACAGTAAAGCTGCCTATATTTTCAGAGGGGCAGACGGCGATATAATTCTTGATCCGAATGAGAATCTTCCGTATGACATCAATGCTGAGAAACTTGTGCTTGATGATGAAGGATTTGTTGTTATGTGCATGGATTCACTGGAAAGATATGAGGTGTATGAAGGCAAGGAAGTTCAGTTCACGGCCTGCGCTTACAGTATGAAAGACGGAGGTGACTTTGAGTTTATTGCAGGAAGACAGGTCATGACCTGCTGTGAGGCTGACATGTCATTTGCCGGGCTCATCTGCGGATATCATAAAGCATATAAGCTTAAGAACAGAGAATGGGTTGAGATAACCGGAGTAATAAAGGTCAGGTTCGATGAATTGATGCAGAGGGATATTCCTGTATGCAGGGTTACCGGGCTTAAGAAGGTGAGTGCTCCTGAGAATGAGGTCATTTCATTTTAGATTTTTTATGCTAAAATATATTATTATGGTAAAGCTTAACGAGGATGATCCGGCCGGCTTTGCAGAGGTGGTAGCTGCGTGAAAAAGAACAGGATAAATATAGAAGACAGTATTGATTATGTTGTATTCGACCTTGAGACGACAGGAACGTCGTGTATCAGAGATCAGGTGGTTGAGATATCGGCCGTTAAGGTTGTTGATGGAAAAGTCGCAGAAGAGTTCTCATCTTTGGTCAATCCGCAGATGCCGATACCTTTCTATGCGACTAATGTTAACGGCATAACCGATGATATGGTCGCCGATGCGCCGACGTTTGATGAGGTGCTTAAAGAGTTCCTTGATTTTGCCGGTGATATGATACTCGTCGGACATAACATCCATTGCTTTGATATGAAGTTTATCAACAGGGATTCGATGAAGTATTATGGCAAAGAGGTCACTAATACATATGTTGATACGCTTCCGCTTGCAAGGATGTATCTGCCGCAGCTTAGACATCACACATTGACTGATCTTGCGGCACACTATGGTATAGATACGGACGGAGCGCACAGAGCATTGTGCGACTGCCGCATGAATCATCAGGTATTTGAGCATCTTAGAGAAGCGGCAAAGCAGGCGTCTAAGGAAGCAAAAAAGTGTCCAGTATGCGGAAACATACTGAGACTTAGAAGCGGAAAGTACGGCAATTTCTGGGGCTGCAGCAGCTATCCAGAGTGTAAGTATACGTGTAACGCATAGGCAGCAGCTATCCCGATCGTAAGTATACATGTAACGCATATACCCATAGGAGGAACTTATACCATGGATGAAAAGAATCCGGAACAGTACAGAGAAAAAAGCAAGATTGTAGAGGAACATCTTCCTTCGCTTCAATCTATCAAAGAGGAGTATCAGGCACAGGGAAAAACACTGACTGATCAGGAGGCTGAGCAGATACGAGAGGAGATCAGAAAGGATATGATGTCAGGAGACATTAACTTATTGAGAGAGGATATTTTGGAAACGGCAGCCGGGGGCGCCGGTGGCTGTCCGAATCCCACCTCTATGGCGGGCTTTACTACAACACCGGTAATACAAACAAAATTGTATTTCAGAGAGCCGTGAGACTATGGAGACAGAAGGAGCCGTATTTAACTATTATCAGGCGCTGGCACGGATATCTCACCCGGATCATCACTCGACGATATTGGCACAGATCGTGTCTTACTGCGATCCGGAACTTCAAAACACGATCCGTGCGCTGCGTGGAATGGCTGCGGATCCTGACCGTGTC